>NZ_JBFRCL010000071.1:0-44763 GCF_040965695.1 Paraburkholderia sp. BR10937 | reverse complement strand
CTTGCGCGTGCGTTTCGTTGAAAGATCCAGGCCAAGACCGAGCTGTGTCATCGAGGAACTCCTTTAATTCGCGTTCTTCCAGGATAGGACAACGTGACTTCAACGCCAGGACTTTTGCAGACCTTCCTTAACTGTTACTACTTATAAATATAAATACTGAAAAGACTATGGGGAAAATCGCGACGCTCGCTGCGCTCGCGTGCTGCGCATTCGCGCAAAGTCATTCCACACTGGTTTTAATCGCGCGTAAGAACACCGTCGACGAATCGCGGCAAGCCGAGCAACGCGCGTCGCTCGATCGATCTGCGGATCTCGCTTCTCCTGCCGGAGAAGCACACCGTCTCGCCTGCGCTATGCACGCGGCCGCGTTCGATGCACGCCCATGCGAGGCAATGCGTCACGATTGCACCGGGCTCCTCGTCTTCGCTGGCGAACCAGCCGATGCTCGCCAGCGCCACGCTCGCGCGTCCTGCGCTGCGCGCAAGCGCGCCTTCGGCGGTTTCACGCGCCAGGGCTTCGCTAACGAGCCCGTTGTGCTCGCTCGTGCCCGCATCCACGCCGTGCAGCGCCGCAAGCGCCGCCTGCGAATGCGCCACGCAACCGGGATCGAGACAGCCTGACGCTCCGCGCTGGTCGGCCAGCATCGCGCCGATCGCACCCGCCGTGCCGGTCTCGACGCTCACGAGCACGAGCGAGCGCGACTTCAGGTAACCAACGATCTGCTTCGCAATGTTCATGGCGGCAACGAATGAATCAGGAAAAGCCAGTGTCGCACGCAGGCGCAATGAAAAAGGGCGTGCCCCCGAGGAGGTACGCCCTTTTTCATTGCATCGCGTGAAGATCAGCGTGGGGGCTAGTCGCCCGCCATCATCCGCTCGATCGTCGGCTCGAGATCGAGCAAACCGATGGTCGCGGGCTTGGCCTCGACGACGCCGAAGCATTCCCTGCGCCGTGGCGCCGGATCGACGAGGAAATTGCGCGCGTAGTGCCCGCAACGCGCAGGCGGCAGAAACCGCTCGGGCGGGATCACCTCGAACGCGGTGCCCACGGCGATGAAGAGATCGTCCGGCGTCATGTCGCCCTGAATGCGCCAGAGCGTCTCGTACTCGGGCGCAGCCTCGTTGAAGAACACCACGCCGGGCTTCACGCCCTCCACCTGCCCGCACGACGGACAGGCCGCCTGCGGATCGAGCGCGCGGCCGGACACGGGAAAGCGATAGTCGCAGTCGGTGCACAGCAGCGAAATCATGTCGCCGTGCAGATGCGTCACCTGGCGCGCGCCGGCCTGCTCGAGCATGTCGTCGATGTTCTGCGTGACGAGATGCACGCGCTCCGTGCCCCAGGCGTCCTGCCATTTCGCGAGCCGTTCGTGGGCGGCGTTCGGGCGCGCGTCGCCGCATTCGGCGATGCGCTGGTTGTAGAATCGGAACACCGCGGGCCGGTTGCGGCGCCACGTGAGGTAATTGCAGACCTCGTCGACGCTCGCATGGGACCAGATGCCATCGCCGGTGCGGAACGTCGAAATGCCGCTTTCCGCAGACAGCCCCGCACCGGAAAACACGAACAGGCGGGGGAGTCTGCCGGACTGCCCCGGTTGCCGGGATTGCGCCACGTTTGCCACTGTCGTCTCCTTGATCGAACGGCGACATTATGACCGTCCAGCGGCGTTTCGGCAGAGGTTCGCCATGGCGGACAGGCGCATGGTCCAGACGAGCGTTACGCGCCCTCAGAGGCGCCGCAGCGCGTCTGATCGGCCCCGTCCATGCACTGAACCGCGGCAGCCGCCTGAGCGGCCTCTGAGCGTCTCCTGCTGCGATCGACCCAATAGATTGGTCCAATAAAAAAGGGATGCCGCAATGGCATCCCCTTTTTCAACCGGCGGCGGCGCGATCAGCGCGCGAACACCCTCACTCCACTGTGACCGACTTCGCCAGGTTACGCGGCTTGTCCACATCGGTGCCGCGCACGCACGCCGTGTGATACGCGAGCAGTTGCAGCGGCACGACGTGCAGGATCGGCGAGAGCAGCCCGTAGTGTTCCGGCATGCGGATCACGTGGATGCCGTCTTCGCTCGTGATGTGCGTATCGGCATCGGCGAACACGTACAGCTGGCCGCCGCGCGCGCGCACTTCCTGCATGTTCGACTTGAGCTTCTCGAGCAGCGCGTCGTTGGGCGCCACCGTCACCACGGGCATCGCCTCGGTCACGAGCGCGAGCGGCCCGTGCTTGAGCTCGCCGGCCGGATACGCTTCGGCGTGGATGTACGAGATTTCCTTGAGCTTGAGCGCGCCTTCGAGCGCGATCGGGTAATGCAGCCCGCGCCCGAGGAACAACGCGTTTTCCTTGCGCGCGAACTCTTCGGACCACGCGATGATCTGCGGCTCCAGCGCGAGCACGCCGTTGAGCGCGGCCGGCAGGTGGCGCAGCAGTTTCAGGTACGCGGTTTCCTGTTCGGCGTTCACATGGCCGCGCAGCTTGCCGAGCGTGACGGCGAGAATGAAGAGGCCGACGAGCTGCGTCGTGAACGCCTTCGTCGACGCCACGCCGATCTCGCGCCCTGCGTGCGTGAGGAACTTGAGCGCGGTGAGCCGCACCATCGCGCTCGTCGCCACGTTGCACACCGCGAGTGTGTGCGCCATGCCGAGCGACTGCGCGTGCTTGAGCGCGGCGAGCGTGTCGGCGGTTTCGCCCGACTGCGAGATCGTCACGACGAGTGCGCGCGGATTCGGCACCGACTCGCGATAGCGGTATTCGCTCGCGATCTCGACATCGGTGCGGATCTTCGCGACCGACTCGAGCCAGTACTTCGCCGTGAGGCCCGCGTAATAGCTCGTGCCGCACGCGAGAATCAGGATGCTGTCGATGCCCTTGAACACCTCGCCCGCGTTCTCGCCGAAGAGCTCGGGCGTGAAGGCGTCGGTGGCGGGAATCGTGTCGGAGATCGCACGCGGCTGCTCGAAGATCTCCTTCTGCATGTAGTGGCGATACGGGCCGAGATCGACCGCGCCGCCGTAGGCGCCATAGGCCTGCACGTCGCGCACTTCGCGCGTCACGATATTGCCGGCGCGATCGGCGATGCGCACGCCTTCCAGCGTGATCTCGCACACATCGCCCTCTTCCAGATAGCTGATGTGCTCGGCGCTGCCCGCGATGGCAAGCCCGTCCGACGCGATGAAATTCTCACCCTTGCCATGGCCCACCACGAGCGGCGAACCGGCGCGCGCGCCGACCACCGTATGCGGCTGGCTCTTGTGCACCACGCCGATCGCATACGCGCCCGCGAGCTGCTGCACGGCCGCTCGCACGGCGGCGAACAGGTCGCCCTGATACAGGCTGTGGATCAGATGCGCGATGACTTCGGTGTCGGTCTGCGAAACGAATTCGTAGCCCTTCGCGCGCAGCATTTCACGCAGCGACTCGTAGTTCTCGATGATGCCGTTGTGCACGATCGCGAGCGTGTCGCGCGAGAAGATCGGGTGCGCGTTGTTCACCGTGGGCGCGCCGTGCGTGGCCCAGCGCGTATGCGCGATACCGGTCACGCCTTCGAAGTGCGCCTCGCGCACCTGCTCGTCGAGCTCGGCCACGCGCGCCACGCTGCGCACGCGCTGCGGGCCGTCGGCCGTCACGACGGCCACGCCGCACGAGTCGTAGCCGCGATATTCGAGCCGCCGCAGTCCTTCGATCAGGACGGGAACGATGTTACGTTGCGCAACCGCGCCGACGATGCCGCACATGGATTCGATCCTTTGCAATGAGAGGCGTGGGCGCCGCACGCTTGTCGCGCGACAGGCGGCACCCGCAATTCAACCGTTCAGTTCTTTTTCTTCACCGGCCGAACGTAGCCGGTTTTCGCGATCTGCGTTTTTTCGTTGAGCGCGAGCGTGGCTTCCGGCACGTCCTTCCACACCGTCGTGCCCGCCGCGATCGTTACGCCGCGGCCCACGCGCACGGGCGCGACGAGCTGCGTGTCCGAGCCCACGAACACGTTGTCCTCGATGATCGTGCGGTGCTTGTTCGCGCCGTCGTAATTGCAGGTGATGGTGCCCGCGCCGATGTTCACGCCCGCGCCGACATCGGCATCGCCCACGTAGCTCAGGTGATTCGCCTTCGAGCCCACGCCGATGATCGCGTTCTTCACCTCGACGAAGTTGCCCACGTGAACTTCATCGGCGAGCTTCGCGCCGGGACGCAGACGCGCGTAAGGCCCGAGCACCGCGTTCGCGCCGACCGCCGCGTTTTCGATATGCGTGTAGGCGTCCACGCGCGTGCCCGCGCCGATCGACGCGCTGCGAATCACGCAGTTCGGGCCCACGCTCACGTTGTCAGCCAGCGTCACCTCGCCCTCGAATACGCAGTTCACGTCGATGAACACGTCGCGCCCGCAGTGAAGCGAGCCGCGCACGTCGATGCGCGCCGGGTCCGCGAGCGTCACGCCCGCCACGAGCAGCGCTTCGGCCACCGTGCGCTGATGCACGCGCTCGAGTTCGGCGAGCTGCTGCTTGCTGTTCACGCCGAGCGTTTCCCATTCGTCGTCGGGCTGCGCGGTCACGGCCGGATGACCGGCGGCGATCGCGGCTTCCACCACGTCGGTGAGGTAGTACTCGCCCTGCGCGTTGTCGTTCTTCAGCGCGGCGAGCCAGACCGCGAGCGGCGCGGTCGGCGTCACGACGATGCCCGTGTTGATCTCGGCGATCCTGCGCTGCGCTTCGTTCGCGTCCTTCTGCTCGACGATGCGCTCGACCTTGCCTGCCGCGTCGCGCACGATGCGACCGTAACCGGTCGGATCGGCGAGCGTGACGGTGAGGATGCCGTAGCCGTTCTCGCCAGCGGTCTCGACGAGACGCTTGAGCGTCGACGCGCGCGTGAGCGGCACGTCGCCATAGAGCACGAGCGTGGGCACGTTCGCGTCGAGCAGCGGCAGCGCCTGCGCGAGCGCGTGGCCCGTGCCGAGCTGCTGCGCCTGCAGCGCGAACTGGACGTCGGGCGCGCCGACGGCTTCGCGCACGGCTTCGCCGCCATGGCCGACCACGACGACGAGGCGGGTGGGCGACAGCGTGCGGGCAGTATCGATGACGTGCGAGAGGAGCGGCTTGCCGGCGAGCGGATGGAGCACTTTCGGCAGCGCGGAGTGCATGCGTTTGCCCATGCCTGCCGCGAGGATCACGATGTTCATTGCATCAGTGACTGGATGAGGAATGAAGCGGCTGATTTTAGCATGCGGGATATCCCCGACACGCCGGCCGGCCGGGCTCTCGTGCCCCGAAAAACATTGTTTTACAACTGCTTTTCTTCGGATCGGCGGCCAGATGTGAAAAACGCTCCGATGCGGGGTCGGAGCGTTTGAGTCGAACCGCGGGGACGACTCAAAGGCGGCTCAAAGATCGTCGAACGGCGTGAACTTGATGGCCGTGCCTTCCGCAGGCGCGGGGTCGGTCGAGCACGGCTCTTCGTCGAACGCGATGTCGCCGGCCGGATCGGCCACGCCCGTCGCGCGCAGGTCCGCAAAGTTGAACAGGTTTGCGTCCATGAGATGCGACGGCACGACGTTGCCGAGCGCGTTGAACATGTTCTCCACGCGGCCCGGGAAGCGCTTGTCCCACTCGCGGATCAGCGCCTTCATCTCTGCGCGCTTCAGGTTCGGCTGGCTGCCGCACAGGTTGCACGGAATGATCGGGAATTCGCGCAGCACCGCGTACTTCTCGAGATCGGTTTCCTTCACATAGGCGAGCGGCCGGATCACGACGTTCTTGCCGTCGTCGGACTGCAGCTTGGGCGGCATGCCCTTGAGCTTGCCGCCGTAGAACAGGTTCAGCAGCAGCGTCTGGAGAATGTCGTCGCGATGATGGCCGAGCGCGATCTTGGTCGCGCCCAGTTCGCCCGCCACGCGGTACAGAATGCCGCGACGCAGGCGCGAGCACAGCGAGCACGTGGTCTTGCCCTCGGGCACGAGGCGCTTGACGATGCTGTACGTGTCCTGATTCTCGATGTGGTACGGCACGCCGACCTTGTCGAGATATTCGGGCAGCACATGCTCCGGAAAGCCCGGCTGCTTCTGGTCGAGGTTCACGGCCACGATGTCGAAGTCGATCGGCGCGCGCTCGCGCAGGCGCAGCAGCACGTCGAGCATCGCGTAGCTGTCCTTGCCGCCCGACAGGCAGACCATGACCTTGTCGCCGTTCTCGATCATGTTGTAGTCGCCGATCGCCTGGCCGACCTGACGCACGATGCGCTTGAACAGCTTGTTGTTCTCGTAGGCTTCCTTCTGCTCGCGGCGCGTGAGCGCCTGGCGGCCCGTTTCTTCGGTCGCGGCGTCCTCGCCAACGGGTAGCGTTTCGGGGGCGTTCATGAATCAGTCCTCTTTGATGCGAAAGACTTCGACGCCCACCGCGTCGCAGTCCGGATAAACGTCGGGCTTCTCGGTCGAGACGCGCACTGCGCGCACGAGTTCGTGCGAAAGCAGCGCCGCGGCGAGATCGTCGCAGAGCGTCTCCTGCAGATGGATATGCCCCTTGCCCACGCGTTCGGCAACGGTCGAGCGCATGAAGTCGTAGTCCACGACTTCACGCAGCTTGTCCTCTTGCGGCGTGGTCGAAGCGAGCGGCACGAACAGATCGACATTGATGACGACGCGCTGCTCGCCGCGCTTCTCGAAGTCGTGCACGCCGATGTTGATGTGCACTTCGTAGTCGCGCAGGAAAAGCCGGCGGCAGTCGGCGAGCCGGGGGTGAAGCAATACGGTGGACATACGGGTTCCAGTCGATAAAAGCGTGCGTTCTCTCGCACGTATGCCGGCGCGGCGCGCCCGGCGGGTCGTTCAGCCGGTCTGCAAAACCGCTCGTGCGCGGCGGCTTGCGTTCCTTTGTCTTCGTCGGCACCGCTTGCTCGCAGTTCTGCGCGCAACGGGCTATGCATTTAGTTGCAAATTTAGATGCAACCCACGTTCGGGCGTCAGCCGCCCGTCAAAAACATCACGTCGCGCGGCAGCGGGACGAGGTGCTGGCCGCCGTCCACGACGAGCGTCGTGCCGGTCACGCCGGTTGCCCGCGCCAGATACAGCGCGGCTTCCACGAGATCGGCGGGCCGCGACGCGCGCTTGAGCGGCGTGACCTGGTGCGCGGCGGCGAAGCTCGCCGGCGTCTGGTCGCCCGACTGCAGCGTGAGGCCGGGCGCGAGCCCCACCACGCGCACCTTCGGCGCGAGCGCCTGGGCGAGCGCGACGGTGGCGTTCTGCAGCGCGGCCTTCGTCAGCGTGTACGACAGATAGTCGGGATTCATGTTGTACAGCTTCTGGTCGAGCACGTTGATCACGCACGTGCGCAGCGTCTCGTCGTCCGCCGCCGCCTCGGGCGTTGCCTCGTACAGCATGCGCGCGAGCACGAGCGGCGCGCCCACGTTGATCGCCATGAGCTGCAGCAGCTTCGTGTAGCCCACATCCTGCGCCGTGTCTTCGTCGAAGCGCGAAGCATTGTTGAGCACGCACGCGGGACGGCCGAGCGCCGCTGTGCAGTCCGGCACGAGCCGCGCCACCTGGGCTTCGTCGCCGAGGTCGGCGTGCAGCGCCACGGCCCGGCGGCCCAGCGCCGCGATCTGCGCGACGACTTCGTCGGCGGCTTCGCGCGACTCGCCGTAATGGACCGCGACGTCCCAGCCGCGCGCCGCAAAGCCGAGCGAGAACTCGCGGCCAATGCGGCGTGCTCCGCCCGTCACCAGTACGACGGGCGCCACTACGTCAGAATCGGGGCGCGATCCTTCGCCGGATGCGCTCATGTCGGCGTCAGCCGGGCGGATGCCGGGAGTTGCGCTCATTTACAATGCCGGGATGAATCCGAAAGCTCACGAACCCGATAGTTTACCTGTTCCCGAGCCGATCGCGCTCGCGCAGTCCGAGGCGCTCGCGGCCACGTTGCGCGCCGAAATCGCCGCAGCGGGCGGGTGGCTGCCGTTCGACCGCTACATGGAACGCGCACTCTACGCGCCGGGACTCGGCTATTACGGCGGCGGCGCACGCAAGTTCGGCCTGTTCGCCGATGACGGCAGCGACTTCGTCACCGCGCCCGAGCTTTCGCCGCTGTTTGCCGCGACGCTCGCGCGCGCTGTCGGCGAAGCGCTCGCCGCCAGCGGCACGCGCCGCCTGATGGAATTCGGCGCGGGCACGGGCCGCCTCGCGGCGGGCGTGATGGTCGCACTCGACGCCGCCGGCGTGGCGTTCGACTCCTACGCCATCGTCGATCTATCGGGCGAGCTGCGCGAGCGCCAGCGCAAAACCATCGCGCAACTCGCGCCGGCGTTGCTCAATCGCGTGACGTGGCTCGATGCGCTGCCCGCGCAGTTCGAAGGCGTCGTGACCGGCAACGAGGTGCTCGACGCCATGCCGGTGCGCCTGTTCTCGCGCAAGGACGCCGTCTGGCACGAGCGCGGCGTGAGCGCAAACGCAGAAGGCGCCTTCGTCTTTTCCGACCAGCCGGCGAACTCCGGGCGCGACGCGAACTGGCCGGAGAGCGCGCTCGCGGGCGTGGAAGGCAGCGAAGACTACGTGACCGAAACGCACGAAGCCGCACTCGCCTTCACGCGCACGGTTTGCGCGATGCTCCAGCGCGGCGCGGCGTTCTTCATCGACTATGGATTTCCGCGCCACGAGTACTACCACGCGCAGCGCGCGCAAGGCACGCTGATGTGCCACTACCGGCACCGCGCGCATGGCGACCCGTTCCTCTACCCCGGGTTGCAGGACATCACCGCGCACGTGGAATTCACGGGCATTGCCGAAGCGGGCGTCGAAGCGGGCGCGGACCTGCTCGGCTACACCACGCAGGCGCGCTTTCTGATGAACGCGGGCATCACCGAGGTGCTGGGCGAGATCGATCCGCGCGACGCGCAGCGCTTCCTGCCCGCCGCGAACGCGGTGCAGAAACTCGTTTCGGAAAGCGAGATGGGCGAGCTATTCAAGGTGATCGCGTTTTCGCGCGGCATCGGCGAGACCATCGCGGCGTTCGCGCGCGGCGACCGCAGCCACACACTCTGACGCTCACGCCACGCGACCATGATCCGCTGGTTTCTCACCACCTTCATCGCCGTGGCGATTCTCTCGAGCGCCCAGCCGTGGCTCAAAAAGCTCGGCATCGGGCGGCTGCCCGGCGACATCACGCTGCGCATTTTCGGCCGCGAGTATCCGCTGCCGTTCATGTCGACGCTTGTGCTTTCGATGGCGCTTTCGTTTCTCGTGCGCGTGCTCTGAACGCGCGCACTGAACGGCTCAAGCCGTCGCGAGCGCGGCTTCCACGGCCGCCACGCGCGCCTCGTGCACCGCTTCCTTGATCTTCTCGGCGCCGCCGCGTTCGATCGAGCGCGCAATCGCCCCCGCATCCACGCCGCGCGCGGCCACGAGCGCCACACGCAGGCGCTCCGCCTGCGGATACGGCGCGTTCTCCCAGTTCAGCCGCCCGCGCAAATCGGCCTCGCAGGCCTGCAGCGCCTCGGCGAAACGCGCGGGTTTGCGCAGCGCGTCGCACCGTTCGAGCATGCGCACGAGCGCCGCCGCGCCCATCTCCACCACGCGATGCACGTTGCCATGCTCGCGTGCGACCAGCACCGCCAGCTCGCGGCAGTCGTTGGGCACGCGCAGACGGTCGCACAGCGGCTTGAGCAGATCGACGCTGCGCCCTTCGTGGCCGATGTGACGCGGCAGCACGTCCTCGGGCGTCGTGCCCTTGCCGAGATCGTGCGTGAGCGCCGCGAAGCGTACCGGCAGCGTGTAGCCCTGAGCGGCCGCATGGTCGATCACCATCATCACGTGCACGCCCGTGTCGATTTCCGGGTGATAGTCGGCGCGCTGCGGTACGCCCCACAGCGCATCGACTTCGGGCAGCACGCGCGCGAGCGCGCCGCAATCGCGCAACACCTCGAACATGCGCGACGGCTTCGCTTCCATGAGACCGCGGGCGATTTCCTGCCACACACGCTCGGGCACGAGCGAATCGACTTCGCCCGAAGCGACCATCTCGCGCATGAGTTCGAGCGTTTCGGGCGCGACGGTGAAATCGGCGAATCGCGCGGCAAAGCGCGCGATACGAAGAATGCGCACGGGGTCTTCGAGAAACGCGTCGCTCACGTGGCGGAACACGCGCGCTTCGAGATCGCGCGCGCCGCCGAACGGATCGACGACTTCCCCCGTGAGCACGCCGCCCGGCTGCATCTCCTGCGCCATTGCGTTGATGGTGAGATCGCGCCGCGCGAGGTCCTCCTCGAGCGTCACGTCAGGCGCGTAGAAAAACTGGAAGCCGTGATAGCCCGCCGCCGTCTTGCGCTCGGTGCGCGCGAGCGCGTACTCCGCATGCGTTTCGGGATGCAGAAAGACGGGAAAGTCCTTGCCCACCGGACGATAGCCCTGCGCGGCCATCTGCTCGGGCGTCGCGCCCACCACGACATAGTCGCGGTCGCGCACGGGCAGCCCGAGCATCTCGTCGCGGATCGCGCCGCCTACGACATAGATCTTCATTCGTCGTCGCGTTCGTCGTCCTGGACGATGTGCGTTTCGCGGCGCGCCGCCTCGACCCACTCGGCCACCGCGGGCAGGGCGCTCACGCGCTGCGCGTACGCCGCCGCTTCTGGCGAGAGCTTCGGCTGGTAGCTGTTGAAGCGCATGACGACCGGCGCGTACATCGCGTCGGCAATGCTGAACTCGCCGAACAGGAACGGCCCGCCGCTCGCGGCGAGACACTCGCGCCAGAGCGCGTCGATGCGCGCGACGTCGGCGAGCGCACCCGGCGTCGCGCCGGCGCCCGGCTTCACCTTGCGGATGTTCATCGGCATGTGGTTGCGCACTTCGCCGAAGCCCGCATGCATCTCCGCGCTCACGCTGCGCGCGCGGGCGCGCGCGTTCGCGTCGCGCGGCCACAGCGCGTGCTGCGGGAAGCGCTCGGCGAGCGTCTCGGCAATCGCGAGCGAATCCCATACGGCAAAGCCGTCGTCGCCAACGAGGCACGGCACCTTGCCCGAGGCCGAGAACGCCAGGATCGACGACTTGGTGCCCGGCTCGTCGAGTTCGATCAACACCTCCTCGAACGCCATGCCGAAGTGCTTGAGCAGCACCCACGGACGCATCGACCACGACGAATAGTTCTTGTCTCCGATTACGAGCTTCATTGTTCCAATGACCGTTGTGAGTTGAAAGAGCGCCGGCTGATCGTCCGCTGTGGACTATCGGCCGGCACTGGCGCGAAAGATGTTCAGCCGCGAACGCAGCGAGGCGTCGGCGAGATAGAGCGGCGCGATCGTCTCGATGCTCGCGGGCTCGATATCGAGCTCGGGTGCGAGCGGCCCGGTCAGCACGCTGTCCACCTTCATCGAATCGAGATTATCGCGCGTGAGCACCGGCACGCCCGGCGCCATCTCGAACGAGAGCGCCTGCAGGCGCCCGAACGCGTCGGGCAGCCGCACGATGCGCGCGTGCCGGCCCACGACTTCGCCGCAATACTGCAGCAGCTGTTCGAGCGTGTAGACCGTCGGGCCGCCGAGTTCGTAAGTGTGCCCGCTCGCGGCGTCGAGATCGAGCACGTTGACGATCGCCTTCGACACGTCGCCCACGAACACCGGCTGGAACTTCGCGTCGGGCATGGCGAGCGGAATCATCGGGAAGAGCCGCTGCAGGAGCGCGAAGCGGTTGAGGAAAGTGTCCTCGGGACCGAATACGACGGAAGGCCGGAAGATGGTCGTGGCGAGCGCCGTGGCCGCGTGCACGGCTTTCTCGCCGTCGCCCTTCGAGCGCAGGTACATGCTCGGCCCGCGCGGGTCGGCGCCGAGGGCGCTGATGTGGATCAGGCGGTGCACGCCCTTGCCCTCGCAGGCGGCGACGATCTTCGTGGGCAAGTCGACGTGCAGCTTCGCGAAGCCCGGTCCGTAGGGATCGCCGCGCCCGCCGTTGAGCGCGCCGACGAGATTGATGACCGCGTCCGCATTTTCGACGAACGCCGCGAGCGCGACCGGATCGGACACATCGGCCTCGACCACGTCGACGGGCAGCAGGGTGAGATGGCGGGCGTTGTAGCGGCGGCGGGTGGCGACGCGCACGTCCTTGCCCGCCTCGACGAGCGCGTTGACGAGATGGCTGCCGATGAATCCCGAACCGCCGATGACCGCAATGGCTTGATGTCGCATCTTCGACCTCCTCGGGCAGACGGCGCCGCCGCGTACGAGGTCCGGTTCGTCCCGCAGCGCGCCAATCGGAAGACGGAGCACGCAGCGTGCCGTCATGCCGCGCGCGTTTCCGTATGAAGGGAAGCGCCGCGGCCTGCCGGCCCGGCGCTTACGGCGAGATATAGCCGAGACGCGCCTTCAGCGATTGCGGACGGCCCTCGAACAGCGCCGCATAGTAGACCGTGTTCGACAACACGTTTTTCACGTAATCGCGGGTTTCCTGGAACGGAATGGTTTCCGCGAAGATGGCGCCCTCGACGCCGCCCTGCAAAGTCTGGCGCCATGCGCGCGGGCGGCCCGGCCCGGCGTTGTAGCCCGCGGTGGCGAGCACGGCGGAGCCGTCGAACTGATTGTAGATCATCGACAAATAATTCGTTCCGAGCAGGATGTTGGTGTCGAGATCGTTGAGCTGGTCGCGCGACAGGGGCCCGAGGCCGATCTTCTTCGCCACCATCTGCGCCGTGGCCGGCATGATCTGCATGAGGCCGCTCGCGCCCACGCCCGACCTGGCATTGAGAATGAAACGCGATTCCTGGCGAATCAGGCCGTAGGCCCATTCGACGTCGAGGCCGCTGGTTTGCGCGTCGCGCTCCACGACGTCGCGGAACGGCGCGAGATAGCGCAGCGAGAAGTCGTGCTCTGTTTGCGTGCGGTCGGCCGTGTTGACGGTGCGGTCGAGCAGCTGGATGCGCTTCGCGTATTCGGCGACGGCGAGCAGCTGCCGGTCGCTCATGCCACGCAGCGGCCAGTTCCATTCGCGATTGCCTTCGAGCCGCAGATTCAGCGCATAGAAGCGCTGCGCGAGCGCGAAGCCCGGCGTTTGCGCAACCTGGGCGATGTCGGCGTCGCTCACCGTGGTCTTCGGCGGGATGGTGATCTTCTGGCCGAGTTCTTCGGTGGCGAGTTGTCCGTAGAAGTTATAGCCCTGCGAAATCGACGCGAATTCCTGGTTCGCTGCGCCCGTTTCGCCGGCCTGCTTGAGCGCGCGTGCGTGCCAGTACACCCACGACGGCTGCGCGCGCAGCGCGGCCGGCATCTGTTCGATCGACCAGCGCACCATGGTCCAGTCGCCGCCCAGCAGCGCGGCGCGCGTACGCCATTCGTAAGCCGGGTTCGAGAGAGGCGCATTGGCCGAGAGGCGGTACCAGCCGAGCGAAGCGGGCAGGCGCTTCAACGCCCCTTGATAGCCGATCGTGCCCCAGCCTATCGCGCGCTCCGGCGAACTGAGCTGCGGTGCGACGGTGGCGAAGGTGGCTGCTGCCATGGCCGGATCGTTGGCCGCCATCACGGTGGTGGCGAGCAGCGCGAGCTGGTGCGATTGCGGGTCGGCGGTGACGCCTTGCGCGAGCGTGAGCGGAGGCGTGCTTACGGCCTGGCTGAACGCGGTCGGGTCGGGGCGCTGCGAAAGGCCGTCGAGCAGCTTCGCGCCGGTCGAGGTCTGGTTTTGCTCGTAGGCGAGGCGGATCTGCTGCCACACGTCGTCGCTCGAGAACTGGCCTTTGATGGCAAGCGCGGTGATGAGATCGACGCAGCCGTCGCCGTAATAGCGCGGCTCGGTGAGCAGCGCACGCGCGTCGTTCGCGACGTTCTCGCCGCGCGCCGCGCGCGACTCCAGCGCGTAGCACTTCACCTGCGTGTCGTCGTTGAGCACGAAGCGCGAATATTGCTGGTCGAAGTTCGCCCAGTCGTGGCGCGCGCCGAGCACGGTCAGATAGTCGTTGCGCATGCGGTCGGCGATCGCCTGGCCGTCGTAGCGCTGCAGGAACGACAGCACCGGCGCATCGGGCGCGTCGATGCGCGCGTGGCCTTGCGAATCGAACAGCTGCGGCTTGAGCTGGAAGTATTCGAGGTACGACGGCGCCGGGTAATCGGGAATCATCGCAGCGAGTTGCGCGGCGCGCGCCGGATCGTTGTTGCGCGCGGCTTCGCGAAGCTGGATGAAAGTCTGATCGTCGTTCGTAAGGACTGCGCCTGGGGGCAGTGCGACGGGGCGCACGGCGTCCGCCGTGCTGCATGCTACGAGTGCCGCGGCAGTCAGTGCGAGACCGACCACGCGATATACTCGGACAAGGCGTTTGGACATCGTTATTTCTGGAGCGCGAGGTGAACCCAAGCATAGCACGCAACCCTCACACGGAATCCAAAAAGGACTGGCGTGCAAGGCTGCTTCCTCGGCGAATTGAGGCGGCTTCCGACGTGGCAATCGGTGCGGCGCTCGCGGCCCGTCTCGATGCGCTCGTCGCGCAATTTTCGCCGCGTTCGATCGGGTTCTACTGGCCCTTGCGCGGCGAGTTCGATGCGCGCGCCTGGATCACCGCCTGGCTCGCCGCCGATGCGTCACGCTGCGCCGCCCTGCCCGCCATTCCCGAGCGCCACACGCCGCTCGTCTTTCACGCCTGGGCGCCCGACGCACCGATGCGCGAGGGCCATCACGGGATCCTCGAGCCGCAGTCACAGGAAGTGATCGTGCCCGATCTTCTCCTCGTACCTTGCGTGGGTTTCGATCGCGACGGCTATCGCCTCGGCTACGGCGGCGGCTACTACGACCGCACGCTGGCCGCCTGGCCCGGCGTTGCGTTGCCCGTCACGGTGGGCATTGCGTATGAAGCCTGCCGCATCGACGACGGCGTGCTCGCGCGCGAGGCGCACGACCTGCCGCTCGACGCCGTGGTGACCGAGGCCGCCACGCATCTTTGCCAACGTTCACGTGAGCGCTGAACGCGTCTTGATCGCTCAGAGCGAGGCCGCCGCGCGCGCGGCCGTATCATAGAGCCCCGACGCATTGCGCATGAGTTGCGCGGCGTCGCCGATCTGCTGGTTCGTGAGGCCGCTCTCCTTGAGCGTCGCGATGAGGCAACTCTCGCGCACGTCCCGATAGCGCAGGCACAACGCCTGGCCTTCCGGCGTGACCGAAAAGAAGACTTCCTTGCCGGTCTTTTCGCTTTTTACATACCCTCTGGAGACAAGCTTCTTCAGCGCATACGTGGCCACGTGCGTGTCCTCGATGTTGAGCACGAAGCAGATATCCGCGAGCTTCTTGCGCCGCTCGCGATGGCCGACGTGATGGAGCAGCGACACCTCGATCGGCGTCATGTCCTTCACGCCCGCCGCCGACATGCAGCGCACCATCCAGCGGTTGAACGCGTTGCTCGCCATGATGAGCGCGTACTCGAACTCGGAAAGCTCGGCGCTCGTCTCGGAGACGAGATGTTCGGACGAAACGATCTTGGTCGGCTGGCGCGACATGGCAGATAACCCGGTAGTCGGTGTTCGAAAAGGCAAAGCGGCGTGGCGTGAGTGTAATTGCAGCGCGTTTGCCGCGCGCCTGGCGAAAACGCTTATTGATAATTTGTAGATAATTTATCGACAATGTACGCTAGGAAGGAACGGCACCGGCCCCGCCTGTGCATCCCCGTGCGCTAATTTTCGACCGGTCGAACCGTCCCCTGATCGATCCAACATGCCGAATTCTGACCCTCGCATTTTTCCTCTCGGTGACGAAGCGCTCGTCTGCGAAGCGCCGCCGCCCGCCACGCTCGAGGTCCAGCGCCGCGTCTGGGCCGTCGCCGCGCTCGCGCGCGGGTGGGCGCCGGTGCGCGAAGTGGTGCCCGGCATGAACAACCTGACGATCACCTTCGATCCGCTCTCGGCCGACGCCGCGGCGCTCGCGCTCGCGCTGCGCGACGCATGGCGCGAGGCCGAAGACGCGAGCGCGGCAGGCCGCGAAGTCGAAATACCCGTGGTCTACGGCGGCGAACACGGCCCCGATCTCGAAGCGGTCGCGCAGCACTGCGCGCTCGCGGCCGCCGACGTCGCCGCGCGCCATGCCGCGGGCATCTACACGGTGTTCTTCCTCGGCTTTCAGCCCGGCTTCGCCTATCTCGGCGGTCTCGAACCCGCGCTGCACACGCCGCGCCGCCGCGAGCCGCGCCTGGCCGTCCCGGCCGGGTCGGTGGGCATCGGCGGGGAGCAGACGGGCATCTATCCGGCCGCTTCGCCAGGCGGCTGGCAACTGATCGGCCGCACCGCCGTGAAGCTGTTCGACCCTTCGCGCAATCCGCCTTCGCTGCTCATGCCGGGCGACCGCGTGCGTTTCACCATCGCGGAGCTCCACGCATGATCGAAGTATTACGCGCGGGCCTGCTCACCACGGTCCAGGATCTCGGCCGCCCCGGCTACCGGCATCTGGGCGTCGCCACCGGCGGCGCGCTCGATACGCTCGCGCTCGAAGTGGGCAACCGCCTCGTCGGCAACCGGCCCGACGCCGCCGGCGTGGAAATCACCTTCGGCCCCGTCGCGCTGCGCTTCGCGCGCGCCACGCGCGTCGCCATTACCGGCACCGACTTCGGCGCGACGCTCGGCGGCCGCCCGGTCTGGTCGTGGTGGAGCCTGCCCGTGGCCGCCGGCGAGGAACTCGTGCTGAACGGCGCGAAGCGCGGCATGCGCGCCTATGTGTGCGTGGCCGGCGGCGTCGACGTGCTGCCCATGCTCGGCTCGCGCAGCACCGACCTCGCGGCGGGCTTCGGCGGCCTCGCGGGCCGCGCGCTCAAGGACGGCGACCGGCTCGCCACAGGCGCCTCGTTCGCGCCGGGCCGCGAGCGCGCCGCGCTCGACCCGGGCGCGCCGGCCTTCGGCGTGAAGGCGCCCGTGTGGTGCAACTTCGCGCTCGCGGACGAGCCGCATCACCGCCGCGGACGCCATCCGGACGGCATGGCCTGGGCCGTGCCCGTGCGCGTGCTGCGCGGCCCCGAGTACGACAGCTTCACAGCCGAGGCGCAGCGGGCGCTCTGGTCCGATGAATGGCAGCTCACGCCCAACAGCAACCGCATGGGCTTTCGGCTCACGGGCACGCCGCTCGCGCGCGCGAGCGGCGCGGACCTGCTCTCGCACGCCGTGCTGCCCGGCACGATCCAGGTGCCGCCAAGCGGCCAGCCCATCGTGCTGATGGCCGACGCGCAGACCACGGGCGGCTACCCGAAGATCGGCTCCGTGATTCGCGCCGACTGGTGGAAGCTCGCCCAGGTGCGGCTCACCGGGGGCGTGCGTTTCGTGGAAGCGACGCCGGCCGCCGCGCGCGCGGCGCTGGAAGAGGAACGGGCGTATTTGCGGCAGATCGACACCGCGATCGCCATGCACGACGAACGCCTTGCGACCCGCCGCGCGAACGCGGCCGCGAGCGCGTGATTTTCAGGCACCACAGGCAAGACGAGCAGCAAGAGGAACACATCATGACCACCATCGATCTGAACGCCGATCTCGGCGAAGGCTGCGGCTCCGACGAGGCGCTGCTCGACCTCGTGAGCTCCGCCAACATCGCATGCGGCTGGCACGCCGGCGGCGCCAACGCCATGCGCGAATGCGTGCGCTGGGCAGTGGAGAAAGGCGTGTCGATCGGCGCGCATCCGAGCTTCAACGACCCTGAGAACTTCGGCCGCAAGGAGATGAACCTGCCGCCCGAGGAAATCTACGCGGGCGTGCTGTATCAGCTCGGCGCGCTCTCCGCGATCGCCCAGGCCGAAGGCGGACGCATCGCCCACGTGAAGCCGCACGGCGCGCTCTACAACCAGGCCGCGCGTGACCCGCAGATCGCCGAGGCCATCGTCTCCGCGGTGCACGACTTCGATCCTTCCGTGACGGTGTTCGCGCTCGCGGGCAGCGGCCTCGTGACGGCGGCGCGCGAGGCGGGGCTCGTCGCGATCGAGGAAGTGTTCGCCGACCGCGGCTATCGCGCGGACGGCTCGCTCGTGCCGCGCAGCGAGCCGGGCGCGTTGCTCGACGACGAAGACACCGTGCTCGCGCGCACGCTCGCGATGATCCGCGAGCAGCGCGTGCAGGCCGTGAACGGCGCCTGGGTGGCGCTCAACGCGCAGACCATTTGCCTGCATGGCGACGGCCCGCACGCACTCGCGTTCGCGCGGCGCATCCGTACGGCGCTCGACGACGCCGGCATCGGCGTGCGCGCGGCGGGGGCCGGCGAAGCCTGACGCACGCGAGTTTGAATGCAGCAAGGCGCGCGGCATGCGCCGCGCGCCGCTCGAGCCGTATCACCGAAGGTTTTCACCAGGCAATCCCTCGGCAGCGCAAGCTTGCCAGGCGTAGTTGTACCCAGCAGGTCCGTAGTCGTATCCAGCAGGTTCGTAGTTGTGCGAATGGCCGACAGAGCCACGAAGTCAACGCCGCTATCCGCGGCAATCAATGACAAGCCAATACGTTTGGAGATCTACATGCAGAGCACCGTCAACTTATGGCCGCTGATCGGCGTGGCCGTCATCATCGCCGGCTTCTTGCTACGCTTCAATCCGATGCTGATCGTCGCCGCGGCGGCCGTCGTCACCGGTTTCGCCGGGGGCTTCCCGGTCGCGAAGATTCTCGCCGCCATCGGCACCGGCTTCATCAAGACCCGCAACATTCCGCTCATCATCCTGTTGCCGCTCGCCGTGATCGGGCTGCTCGAGCGCCACGGCCTGCGTGAGCGCGCGCAGATCTGGATCGGCAGCATCAAGGCGGCCACCGCCGGGCGCCTGCTGATCGTCTATCTGCTCGTGCGCGAGTTGACTGCCGCCGTCGGCTTGACGGGCCTCGGCGGCCATCCGCAGATGGTGCGTCCGCTCATCGCGCCGATGGCCGAAGGCGCCACCGAAAACCGCTTCGGCAAGCTCTCCGACGCCGTGCGCTACAAGCTGCGCGCCTATTCGGCCGCGACCGACAACGTGGGTCTCTTCTTCGGCGAGGACATCTTCGTCGCGTTCGGCGCGATCGTGCTGATGGTCACGCTGCTCAAGGAAGCGGGCGTTTCGGTCGAGCCGATCCATGTGGCGTTCTGGGGCATTCCGACGGCGATCTGCGCGTTCCTGATTCACGGCTTCCGGCTCTGGCTGCTCGACCGCAAGCTCGAACGCGAACTGGGCGCCATGCGCAACGGGAGCGACGCCAAGGCTGCAAACCGCGCACAGGGAGACGAAGCATGACGCTCACCCTCAACTGGCTCTTCTGGCTGCTCGGCATCGTGCTGCTCATCGTCGGCGGCATGATCGTGATGGACCGCGAGCATCCACGCCGCTTCACGGCGGGCGGCTTCTGGCTGCTCTATGCGCTCATCTTTCTCGTCGGCGACCTGCTGCCCGCCGAAGTCGTGGGCGTGCTCGTGCTCGCCATGGCGCTGATCGCGGGTCTCGGCGGCGTGACGGCCGCGAAGCCCAAGGTGCTTGCGCTCGAAACGCGTATCGCCAGCGCGAAGCGCCTCGGCAACAAGCTCTTCGTGCCCGCGCTCACCATTCCGGTCATCACCGTCGTGCTCACGCTCGCGGCCAGCCATCTCGTATTCGGCGGCAAGCCGCTCATCGACCCGAAGAACGTCACGCTGATCGGCTTCGGCATCGGCTGCGTGATCGCGCTCGTGATTGCCTGCATCATCACGCGCGACAGCGTCGGCCAGTCGATGAAGGAAACGCGCCGCCTCGTCGACGCGCTTTCGTGGGCCGCCGTCCTGCCGCAAATGCTCGGCATGCTCGGCCTCGTGTTCTCGGACGCGGGCGTCGGCAAGGCCGTCGCGCACGTGACGACGTCGTACATCAACATGGACGTGCGCTTCGTCGCTGTCGTCGTGTATTGCGTGGGCATGGCGCTCTTCACGATCATCATGGGCAACGGCTTCGCCGCGTTTCCGGTGATGACGGGCGGCGTGGGCGTGCCGGTGCTGGTGGGCGTGTTCCACGTCAATCCGGCGATGATGGCCGCCATCGGCATGTTCTCGGGCTACTGCGGCACGCTCATGACGCCGATGGCCGCGAACTTCAACATGGTGCCCGCCGCGCTGCTGGAGCTGCCCGACAAGAACGCGGTGATCCGCGTGCAGGTGCCCACGGCGCTGGGCATCCTCGCGGCGAATATCGTGCTGCTGAACGTGTTCGGGTTTTGAAGACACTTACGCATGCGGTTGCAAAAAAACGGCGAAAGCCGGCTTTTTGCATTCAGCCCGCGCGCGAGCGCAAGATGCGAGCGTAAAGGCCCGACCCGGCTCAACCCGGGTCGACGTTGAAGCCACGCTGGCGCAACAGCTGAAGCACGCCTTTAGGTCCGCCCAGGTGCAGCGCGCCGACGGCGACGAAGAGCGGCTTGTTGGGCGCCACGTACTGCTGCATGCGCGAAACGAAGCGCCGGTTGCGCTCGTAGACGATGCGGTTGTCGACCGACGCCGCCACCCGCGCGTCGTGCGAGAGCTTTTCGGTGCGCGCCGATTCCCAGGCGGCGATCGCGTCGGCGTCGCCCACGCGCCACAGGTGCAGGAGCGTCTGCACGTCGGAGACGTTTTGCGCCGGCGTCTGCGCCAGGTCCTGTGCGAGCATCTCGCGCTGCTGCGCGAGGCTCAGGTTCGTGAAGGCGCGCATCTGCTCGCCGAGCGTCTCCAGCCCGACGATGCGGCGGCCCTTCCAGCGCAGGAACACGTTCTGCAGCTGCGCCTCGGTGCCGTACTCGGTCTGCAGGCCGGCGCTCAGCGAGTCGTAGGTTTCCACCAGCAGCGAGGCGAGCCACGGCCGCATCTTGCGGATCTCGGCGAGCGCCTCCGGATTGCCGCGCATGCGCGCCTCGAGTTTCTGCCAGAGCGGATCGGGCAAGAGACCCGGCAGGCAGGGCCGTCTGCACACCCCGTATTTCGAGACGTCGTCCTGGGACACCAGCAGATCGTCGGGGGATAGCTCGAGCGCAAGAATGGGCGACGCGGCGAGCGCCGCGAGAATCTGCGGGCGAAACGGCTGGCCGGGCGGATAGTCGGCAGGGTCGCCCACATGGAGCGTGCCGAGCAGATAGATCGTGAGATTGCCGCGCGTGGCGACATAGAACGGCATGCGCGCAGGCTGGGTGCGCACCGGGCCGCCAGCCGTCGTGCCCGATGCGTAGCTCGGCGCGGCGGGCGCGGCGTGAAAGCCGGGAATGCCGCCGTTCGCGCCGCGCGGCATGGGCACGGCCGGGTGCACCCCGGGCGTGTTGGCGACGGCGCCGCCAGCGACCGCCTGGCCCGCTGCGCCTGCGAGCACGCCGACCGCGAGCGCCAGCGTGAGCACCACGCGCGCCGCAGCGCGCGACGCTTTCTTCAACGCCGCACGCAACGCCACCGCGAATGCCACACCAAAAGCCACACCGAATGTCACACGAACAGCCGTACCCAGCCCGGCCGCCACGGCAAGCGCGGCAGCCGGAATGATTGAAAGGACGGCGGAGAAAACGGTGGAAAAAACAGTGAAAAAGGCGGCACGACGGCCGCCCATCAACTGGCGGCGCGTAGCAATAAAACGACGCGCCGCCGTCGCTTCAGGCCGGCATGGGCCGCCCATCCTCTTCCCCCACCTCCTCCGCACGATGGCAGGATACCTGACGGCCGTCCACTTCGCGAAGAACAGGCACTTCCTTACGACACCGCTCGACCGCGTATGGACAACGTTGATGGAACGTGCAACCAGACGGCGGGTTGAGCGGCGAAGGCAATTCGCCCTCGAGCTTGATCTTCACGCGGCGGTCCGCTTCGAAGATCGCGGGCGTGGCCGAGAGCAGCGAGCGCGTGTACGGATGACGCGGCCGCGAGATCACCGTGTCCTTGTCGCCCAGTTCCGCCACGCCGCCCAGATACATCACCATCACGTCGTCGGCAATGTGTTCGACCACGGCCAGGTTGTGCGAGATGAACACGTAGCTCGTGCGGAACTGCTCCTGCAAGTCCATGAACAGATTGAGAATCTGCGCCTGGATCGAGACGTCGAGCGCGGAAACCGGCTCGTCGGCCACGACGATCTGCGGGTCGAGAATCATGGCCCGCGCGATCGCCACGCGCTGACGCTGGCCGCCCGAGAACATGTGCGGATAGCGCTTGGCGTGCTCGGGGCGCAGGCCGACGATGCGCATCATGTGCGCGATGCGGTCCGCGCGCTCGCTCGCCGTGAGCCGCGTGTTGATGGCAAGCGGCTCACCGAGCGTCTGCTCCACGGTCTTGCGCGGATTGAGCGAGGCGAACGGGTTCTGGAACACCATCTGCACGCGGCGGCGCAGCGCGGCGATTTTCGCGGCGTTGGCGTGCGCAACATCCTCGCCGTCGATCGTCAGCTTGCCCGCGGTGGGCGGCTCGATCATCGTGAGCTGGCGCGCGAGAGTCGATTTGCCGCAGCCGGACTCGCCGACCACGGCGAGCGTGCGCCCGCGTGTGAGCGAGAACGACACGCCGTTGAGCGCCTTCACGGTCCCCGTGCCGAACACGCCGCGTTTGACGGTGTAGTGCTTCTTGAGATCGTCGGCGATGAGAACCTTGTCGTCCTGATGGTCCTGATGAGCCGCGTGTTGCTGGACTGCGTTCATCGCGCGCCTCCACTGGATTGAGTCACCGCCGCGTTCAGCGGCTTGATGCAGCGCACTTGCGCGTAGCCACTTTCATCGGTCACCGCGTCGAGCGCCGGCCGCGCCTTCATGCAGTCATCCACGACATACTTGCAGCGCGGCGCGAACAGACAGCCGCTCGGCCGGTCGTCGCGGCCGGGCACCATGCCGGGCAGCGCGGCAAGCCGCATCGCCCCCTTGTTGTGCTCGGGAATCGCGGCGAGCAGCGCTTCCGTGTAGGGATGATGCGGGCGCGAAAAGATGTCCGGCACGCGGTTCGTTTCGATGATCTCGCCCGCGTACATCACGGCCACGCGTTGCGCGACTTCGGAAACCACGGCCAGATCGTGCGAAATCAGCACGAGCGCCATGCCGCGGTCCTTCTGCAGGCGCACGAGCAGTTCCATGATCTGCGCCTGGATCGTCACGTCGAGCGCCGTGGTGGGCTCGTCGGCGATCAGCAGCTTCGGGTTGCAGGCCACGGCCATCGCGATCATCACGCGCTGGTTCATGCCGCCCGACATCTGATGCGGGAAGTTGTCGATGCGGTTCTTCGCGTCGGGAATGCCGACCTGGTCTAGCAGTTCGATGGCGCGCGCGTGCAGCGCCGAGCCGCGCAGGCCCTCGTGCAGCTTGAGCACTTCCTTGATCTGATAGCCGACGGTGTAGCTCGGGTTCTGGCTCGTGAGCGCGTCCTGGAACACCATGGCGATGTCCTTGCCGACGATGCGGCGGCGCTCATTGCCCGTGGCGCCCAGCAGATCGCGGCCGTCGAAGGTGATCGAATCCGCCGTCACCTTGCCGGGGGCGTCGATGAGGCCCATCAGCGCCATCATCGTCACGCTCTTGCCCGAGCCCGATTCGCCGACGATGCCGAGCACTTCGCCAGGCGCCACCGACAGGTTCACGCGGTCAACGGCGGGCAGGCCGTTGAAGTTCACGGCCAGATTACGGATGGTCAAAAGTTCTTTGTTCATGTCAGTCCTCGCCGGGCCGCCCCAAGAGGACTGACGCCCCCTCGGGGGGCAACGACCGAAGGGAGTGTGGGGGTCGTCTTCATGTCAGGCCATCCGCTTGAGCTTGGGATCGAGCGCGTCGCGCAGCCCGTCGCCGAGCAGGTTGATCGCGAGCACCGAAATGAGGATGGACAGACCCGGCATCGTGACGATCCACCATGCGCTGTCGATGTAGTCGCGCGCCGAGGCGAGCATCGCGCCCCACTCCGCACGGGGCGGCTGCACGCCGAGGCCGAGGAAGCCGAGCGCGGCGGCGTCGAGAATCGCCGAGCTAAAGCCGAGCGTCGCCTGCACGATGAGCGGAGCCGTGCAGTTGGGCAGCACCTGCGAGAACATCAGGCGCAGCGTGCCGGCGCCGGCCACACGCGAAGCGGTCACGTACTCCTTGTGCAGTTCGCCCAAAGCAGAACCGCGCGTGAGACGCACGTAGCCGGGCAGCGCCACGATCGCGATGGCGAGCATGGTGTTCGTGAGACCCGGACCGATGATCGCGACCACGGCCACCGCGAGCAGCAGCGAAGGCAGCGCGAGCAGCACGTCCATGAGACGCATGATCGGCGTATCGGCCCACTTCTCGAAGAACGCGGCGACGAGCCCGAGCACGATGCCCGGAATCAGCGCGAGCACCACCGAGACGCAGCCGATCCACAGCGAGAGCCGCGCGCCGTACATCAGACGCGAGAGGATGTCGCGGCCCGCTTCGTCGGTGCCGAGAATGAACTTCCAGTTGCCGCCGTCGAGCCACGCGGGCGGAATCTTCACGTAGTCGCGATATTGCTCGATGGGGCTGTGTGGCGCGATCAGCGGCGCGAAGATCGCGATGACGATCAGCGCGAGCACGATCACGCCGGCGCCCACGGCGCCCTTGTTGCGCGAGAAGTTCGCCCAGAATTCGCGCAGCACGAGCGCGCGGCCAGAAGGCGGCGTGACGGCGCGAGGCACGGTGTTCTGAATGTCAGCCATCATGCCTCCTGGTGTTGAATGTGGTGTTGTGGGGTTCGCATTTTCATGGCTCGCTTACCTCGTATGTCGAATGCGCGGGTTGAGCACGCCGTACAGCAGATCGACGAACAGGTTCACGACGATCACGAGCGTCGCGATCATGAGAATGCCGCCTTGCACCACCGGATAGTCGCGCCGGCTGATCGCGTCGATCAGCCATTTGCCGATGCCGGGCCAGGAGAACAGCGTTTCGGTGAGCACCGCGCCCGCGAGCAGCGTGCCGACCTGCAGGCCGATCACGGTCACCACGGGAATGAGCGCGTTGCGCAGCGCATGCACGACGATCACGCGCACGGGCGAAAGCCCCTTGGCGCGCGCGGTGCGGATGTAGTCCTCGCGCAGCACTTCGAGCATGGACGAGCGCGTCATGCGCGCGACCACGGCGAGCGGAATCGTGCCGAGCACGATGGCCGGCAGGATCAGGTGGCTCAGCACCGACCTGAACGCGCCTTCGTCGGTGCCGGGCAGGAGCGAATCGATCAGCATGAAGCCGGTCACGTGCGGAATGTCGAATTCCACCGCGATGCGGCCCGACACGGGCGTCCAGCCGAGCTTCGACGAGAACACCATGATGAGGATGAGCCCCCACCAGAAAATCGGCATGGAGTAGCCGGTGAGCGCGGTGCCCATGACGCCGTGATCGACGACGGTGCCGCGCCGCAGTGCCGCGAACACGCCGGCGGGCAAGCCGATCACGAGCGCGAAAATGAGCGCGCAGAGCGACAGCTCGACGGTGGCGGGAAAGCGCGCGAGAAACTCGCCCATCACGCTCGTGTTGGTGATGATCGAGGTGCCGAGATTGCCGTGTACGGCGTGCCAGACGTAGTGCACATACTGCATCGGCAGGGGCTCGTCGAGCCCCAGGCGGTGCATCGCCTCGGCGTGCATTTGCGGATCGACGCCGCGCTCGCCCATCATCACTTCGATGGGGTCGCCCGGAATCAGGTGGATGAGTGCGAACGCAAGGATGGTGATCCCGATGAACGTGGGTATGACCATGCCGATGCGGCGCAATACGAAGCGGAACATGTGGTGTTCCCCCAAAAGCTTGAAATGAAACGCAACCGGCGACAGGGGCTCGTGACCCCGGTCGCCGGACCATTTTCCGCCGGTCCTGGCTGATATGCGGACCGAGCGGAAAGTCTTACCCGATTATCCTTACTGCATGCCCACGCCGTCGAAGCGTGCGTAGCCAAGCGGTTCGATGCGCATGTCGGTCACCTTCTTGCTGACCGGCTGATAGACGGTCGAGTGAGCGATCGGCGAGAACGGCAGTTGCTTCGCGAAGATCTGCTGCGCTTCCTGGTAGAACTTGGTGCGCTGCGCCACGTCCGAGGTCTGACGGCCCTTCTGGATCAGGTCGTCGAACGGCTTGTAGCACCACTTGCCGAAGTTGTTGCCGTTCACGGCTTCGCAACCGAGCAGCGTGCCGAGCCAGTTGTCCGGGTCGCCGTTGTCGCCCGTCCAGCCGATCAGCATCGAATCGTCTTCGCCTGCGTGAGCGCGCTTGATGTACTCGCCCCACTCATACGTGACGATCTTCGCCTTCACGCCGATCTTCGCCCAGTCGGCCTGGATCATCTCGGCCATCAAGCGTGCGTTCGGGTTGTAGGCGCGCTGCACGGGCATGGCCCACAGCGTGATCTCGAAGCCGTTGCCCTGACCCGCCTTCGCGAGCAGCGCCTTGGCCTTTTCCGGATCGTACGCATTGGCCGGCAGGTTCTTGTAGTACGACCACTGCGTCGGCGGCATCGGGTTGGTTGCGAGCTGGCCCGCGCCCTGGTACACCGAGTCGATGATCGCCTTCTTGTTGATCGCCATGTCGAGCGCGTGGCGCACGTCCGCGTTGTCGAGCGGCTTGTGCGTGACGTTGTACGACAGGTAGCCCAGGTTGAAGCCCGGCTGCGACGGCATCGCGATGTTCGGCTCGGCCTTCAGCGGCGCGATGTCGGCGGGACGCGGATAGCTCATCACCTGGCATTCGTCGCGCTTGATCTTCTGCACGCGCACGCTGGCGTCCGGCGTGATCGAGAAGATCAGCTTGGAGAGCTTCACGGCGCCCGGCTTCCAGTAGTCGGGATTGCCGTCGTAGCGGATCGTCGCGTCCTTCGTGTAGCTCCTGAAGATGAACGGACCCGTGCCGACCGGGAACTGGTTGATGTCGGCGGCCTTGCCGGCCTTCATCAGTTGATCCGCGTATTCAGCCGAGAGGATCGAGGCGAATTCCATCGCCATGTTCTGGATGAACGGCGCGTTCGGCTCGTTCAGCGTGAACTTGACCGTGTACGGGTCGACCTTCTCGACCTTCGCGATCAGCTTGTCGAGGCCCATGTCGGTGAAGTACGGGAACGACACCGGGTAGGCCTTGCGGAACGCATTGTTCGGGTCGAGCATGCGGTCGAACGAGAACACGACGTCGTCCGCATTGAATTCGCGCGTGGGCTTGAAGAACGAGGTGGTCTGGAACTTCACGCCATGACGCAGATGGAACGTGTAGGTCTTGCCGTCCGGCGAAACGTCCCACGATTCTGCGAGGCCCGGTTCGACCTTGGTGCCGCCGCGCTCGAATTCGACGAGGCGGTTGTAGACGGTGAACGTGTTCGCGGTGAAGTCGGTGCCGGTCGTGTATTGGGCCGGATCGAAGCCAGCGGGGCTGCCTTCCGAGCAGTAGACGAGCGTCTTGTTCGGAATGCTTTGCGCGGCGTGCGCGAGCGGGACTCCAGCAATCGATGCCGCTGCGAGCGCCACGAGAGACGTCATTCGTGCAGCACGCAACAGTTTGTTTTCTTTCATGTTTCCTCCAGTTCAGTGCCGGCTTGCGCCAGCGTAGCGCGATCTTACACAGCAGGTGCCGCAGTCACAAGCAAGCCAAAAGTCCCGTCGCCTGTGGAAAACGCCGGGTTGACAGGATCGCTTGTTGTCGCATGGTGCGCTGCAACGTAGCTTTGCCCCTTTTTGTTGCGCCGGAAACTGACAATAGCGCGCCGAATTGACGCGCGCTCCCGGGCGGGCCTGAGCGCCTGACCTGGGGCACCCGGAGTAATCCGGATCGCGCTATCCAAAAGAAAACCGCGCGGCCCGGGAGTCCGGTAACCGCGCGGTTCGTCGCCGCCTGGCGGGGCGGGAGCAAGCGCCCTAGAAGCCGAGCCGCTCGCAAATGGCCTTGGTGGCCGGCGCCGCGTTGAGCGTGTAGAAGTGGATGCCCGGCACGCCCGCCTCGACGAGACGGCGGCACAGGTCGGTCACCACGTCGAGCCCGAACGCGCGGATCGACTCGCGGTCGTCGCCGAAGCTTTCCAGACGCTTCGCGACCCAGCGCGGCACTTCGGCGCCGCACATCTCCGAAAAACGCATGAGCTGCGAGTAGTTCGTGATCGGCATGATGCCGGGCACGATGGGAATGTCCACGCCCAGCTTCTTCGCGTCGTCGACGAAGCGGAAATACGCATCCGCGTTGAAGAAGTACTGCGTGATCGCCGAATTGGCACCCGCTTTGACCTTTTGCGCGAACGCTTCGAGGTCGTGGCGCGGCGAACGCGCCTGCGGGTGGTACTCGGGATACGCGGCCACTTCGATGTGGAATGCGTCGCCGGTTTCCTCGCGGATGAAGGCGACGAGTTCCGACGCATAGCGCAGTTCGCCCACCGCGCCCATGCCCGAGGGCAGGTCGCCGCGCAGCGCCACGATGTGGCGGATGCCGTGCGAGCGGTACTCGCCGAGAATCGCGCGCAGGCTCTCTTTCGAGGAGCCGATGCACGAGAGGTGCGGCGCCGCCTCGATGCCCGCCTTCGCGATATCGATGACGGTGTCGAGCGTGCCCTGTTGCGTCGAGCCGCCCGCGCCGAACGTCACCGAGAAAAACTTCGGCTTGAGCGTGGCAAGTTCCGCCCGCGTAGCGCGCAGCTTTTCCAGGCCGTCCGGCGTCTTCGGCGGGAAGAATTCGAATGAGAGTTCGATCGGTTTCATGTTGATGAGGCCAGTGAGGCCGGGCCGCGCACGTGGGCGGCCCGGGCCCGCGTCAGCCGAGGCTGCGGTTGCCGAAAATCAGCGCCGACAGCAGCCACGACACGATGCTGTACAGGATCGAGCCGAAAAATGCCGACCAGAAGCCCGACACCTCGAAGCCCTTGAGGAGCGACGCCGCCAGCCAGAAGCACAGCGCGTTCACCACGAGGATGAAGAGGCCGAGCGTGAGGATGGTCACGGGCAGCGTGAGCACGATCAGCAGCGGGCGCAGCACGGCGTTGATGAGGCCGAGCACGATCGCGACGATGAGCGCGGTGCCGAAACTGCGAATATGGATCGACGGAACGAGCCAGGTGATGATCAGGAGCGCGAGCGCGTTGATCAGCCAGGTCAGCAGCACGGTCATAAGGACTCCTTTTGCGTCGTTGCTTTTGTATCGCCAGGTGCCGGCGGCGGATGCCGCCCGCGATCCCCGCACGTTGCGCGCGCAGGGATTGGGGTCAGCATCCGCTTGACCGCTTAAAGCGGGCTTAAAACGGCAGCCCGCTTTGTATCGCGTTGTATCGGCTTAATAACGATAGTGGTTCGGCTTGAACGGACCGTTCTTGTCGACGCCGATGTACGACGCCTGGTCGTCCGACAGCACGGTCAGGTTCGCGCCGATGCGCGCGAGGTGCAGACGTGCAACCTTCTCGTCCAGGTGCTTCGGCAGCACGTACACCTTGTTCTCGTACTTCTTGCCCTGCGTGAACAGTTCGATCTGCGCGAGCGTCTGGTTCGTGAACGAGTTCGACATCACGAACGACGGGTGGCCCGTGGCGCAACCGAGGTTCACGAGGCGGCCTTCGGCCAGCAGGATCACGCGCTTGCCGTCCGGGAAGATGATGTGGTCGACTTGCGGCTTGATGTTTTCCCACTGGTACTGGCGCGTCGACGCAACGTCGATTTCCGAGTCGAAGTGGCCGATGTTGCAGACGATCGCGTTGTGGCGCATCGCCTTCAGGTGATCGTGGTTCAGCACGTGGTAGTTGCCCGTGGCCGTCACGAAGATGTCGGCCTTGTCGGCGGCGTATTCCATCGTCACGACGCGGTAGCCTTCCATCGCCGCCTGCAGCGCGCAGATCGGATCGATTTCCGTGACCCACACCGTGGCGCCGAGACCGCGCAGCGACTGCGCGCAGCCCTTGCCCACGTCGCCGTAACCGGCCACGACCGCGATCTTGCCCGCGATCATCACGTCGGTCGCGCGCTTGATACCGTCCACGAGCGACTCGCGGCAGCCGTACAGGTTGTCGAACTTCGACTTCGTGACCGAGTCGTTGACGTTGATGGCCGGGAACGGCAGACGGCCTTCCTTCTCCATCTGGTACAGGCGGTGCACGCCGGTCGTGGTTTCTTCGGTCACGCCCTGGATGTGCGAAAGGCGCTTCGAGTACCACTGCGGATCGACGTCGAGGTGCGCGGCGATCGACTTGTAGAGCGCGACTTCCTCTTCGTTCGTCGGCTTGGCGATGACCGAGCGGTCCTTTTCAGCCTTCGAGCCGAGGATCAGCAGCAGCGTGGCGTCGCCGCCGTCGTCGAGGATCATGTTGGCGAACTCGCCGTTCGGCCATTCGAAGATGCGGTGCGAGAACTCCCAGTACTCGTCGAGCGATTCGCCCTTGAATGCGAACACCGGCACGCCGCCCTGCGCGATCGCGGCGGCGGCGTGGTCCTGCGTCGAGAAGATGTTGCACGAGGCCCAGCGGACATCGGCGCCGAGCGCGGTGAGCGTCTCGATCAGCACGCCCGTCTGGATCGTCATGTGCAGCGAACCGGCGATGCGCGCGCCCTTGAGCGGCTGCTGCGCCTTGTACTCTTCGCGGGTTTGCACGAGGCCCGGCATTTCGGTCTCGGCGATATTGAGTTCCTTGCGGCCCCAGGCGGCAAGCGACATATCGGCGACGATGAAATCTTTGGCTTGATCTTGCGGAACTGCGGCGTTCATCACGCCCTCCTTTCTAAAAGTGACTAGAAATTAAAGACGTGAGCGCCGTTTCAGTGCGGTTGATTCAGTGGATTCAACCGGATTGAAGCACTTTCGAGCCTGGCGGGTTACAGAAAACCCGTCGCAACGCTCCTCGAAAGCGAGCCGAGATTGTAGCAAATCGGGATGGCGTCCGCGCGCGTGCGCATTGCCGATAAAAGCGGGCGCGAACGCGCCCGCAGGACTTTAAACCGGCAAGAAACTGAGCGCCGGCGCGAGCAGCACCATCACCACGCCCGCGATCATCATCGTGAGGCTCGCCACCACGCCTTCTTCGCTGCCCAGCTCGCGCGCCTTCGCCGTGCCCACGCCGTGCGCCGCCGCGCCGAAGAGCGCGCCGCGCGCGAGGCGCGTGCGCAGCGGCACGAGGCCCAGCACCAGTTCGCCGAACAGCATGCCGCACACGCCCGTGGCGATCACAAAGAGCGCGGTGAGGTCACGCGGCGCGTGGATCTTGTCCGACACCGCGAGCGCGAACGGCGTGGAGATCGAGCGCGTCATCAGGCTGCGCTGCAGATCGGGCGACAGGTGCAGGAGCTTGGCCAGCGCGAGCGAACCGCCCACTGCCACGATGATGCCGACCGTCACGCCCACGGTGAGCGAGATCCAGTGGCGCCTGAGCAGGTCGCGGTACTCGTAGATCGGCACCGCGAAGGCCACGGTGGCCGGGCCGAGCAGCCACATGAGCCAGCGCGTGTCCTGGAAGTACACAGGGTACGGAATATGGAGCACCAGCACGAACACGCCGAGCACCGCGGGGACCGCGACGAGCGGCGTGAGCCAGGGCGAGCGAAAGCGCGCATAGAGCGCCTTCGAGGCGAAATAGAGCGCAACGGTGAGGATGAAGCAGCCGGCGGCGATGAGCCGCGCCGCGTCGTCGGCGAACAGGGACGAATAAAACGTGTTCATGACGGAATCATCCTCACTCTATTCAGGACGTTGCAGCCTCAAGCCCGCGCCAGATGGCGCGAGTGCCGCGAATCGCGCACGCGGCGCAGCGCGAGGCGCCGCTCGAGCTTCGCGGCCTGTTCGACCGCAAACGCCACGGCCACCATCACCATCAGCGTGCCGCCGACCACGACGAGCGCGAGTCGCCAGCCGTCGGCGCGAAAGAGGCCACCGTATTTCACGGCGGCCACGGCAGCCGGAATGAAGAACAGCAGCATGTCGGAGAGCAGCCAGTCGGCGCCCGCCTTGACCCAGCGCGGCGTGACGCCGCCGCAAAAGAGCAGTGCGAGCAGCAGCACGAGGCCCACCACGCCACCCGGCACCGGCAGGTGCGTGAAGCGCGTGAGGGCGTCGGCGGCATACCAGACGCCTGCGAGCAGCGCCGATTGCACGGTAATGCGGCCGATACGGCGCCCGAAGCTCGCCATGCCGCCCGCTTTACGCTCGGCGTTTTCGGAGACTTTCGCGGTCGCGTTGGAGGTAGTCATGGCAAACCCTAAGTGACACTGGAATGGAAGTCAGTATAGGGTGCAGCGCAGCATAAACATAATGACTTAAGATCATCTGCTACATTCCATATTGGAATGCACCAACTCAGCACCCGGCTGAGCGTGTTTTCTGCACATTTGTGGAGTCCCGATCGTGGAACTGCGCGCGCTTCGCTATTTCATCGAGGTGGTGCGGCAACAGAGCTTCACCGCCGCGGCCGAAAAACTGCATGTCACCCAGCCGACCATCAGCAAGATGGTGAAGGCGCTCGAAGACGAGACCGGCACCCAGCTCCTGCTGCGCGACGCGCGCCAGATGGTGCTCACCGACGCCGGGCGCATCGTCTACCAGCGCGGCCAGGACGTGCTCGCCGCGCAGGCGCAGCTGCAGGCCGAACTCGCCGATCTCGGCACGCTCGGGCGCGGCGAGCTCACCATCGGCATCCCGCCGATGGGCGGCTCGCTCTTCACGCCCGCCATCGCCACGTTCCGCCAGCGCTATCCGAAGATCGAGCTGAAGCTTTTCGAGCAGGGCTCGCGCGCCATTGAAGCCGCGCTGATCTCGGGCGAGCTGGAGCTGGGCGGCGTGCTGCTGCCCGTCGATCCCGCGCTGATCGACGTCCTGCCGATCTCGCACGAGCTGCTGTGGCTCGTCGCGCGGCGCGGCTCGCGCTGGGACAACAAGCTCGCCGTGCCGCTCGGGGAACTGGCCGGCGAGCCGTTCGTGTTCTACGGCGAAAGCCTCGCGCTCAACGACGTCGTGCTCAACGCGTGCCGCACGGCCGGGTTCGTGCCGCAGGTGGTGGGGCGCAGCGGCCACTGGGACCTGATGGCGGCGCTCGTGCTCGCGGGCGTGGGCATTGCGCTACTGCCCGCGCCGTACGTGCGCCGGCTCGACGCCGAGCGCTTCACCTGCCTGCCCGTGAGCGAGCCGCAGATCACCTGGGACATGGCGATCGGCTGGAAACGCAGCGGCTATCTCTCGCACGCGGCGCGCGCGTGGCTCGACGTCGCGCGCTCGGAATACGGCAAGCCCTTCACGTTTCTCGACGACTTCGTGCATCCGCCGGGGATGGAGAAGCAGCCGGGCAAGCCTGGCTGAAGGAGCGCAACGTCAGGCGTCGACACGCTGAGCCGCCGTATCGGGCGCGTACTGCGCCTGTGCGATGAAGTCGGCCGCACGCTCGCCGATCATCACGCTCGGCGCGTTCGTGTTGCCGCCGATGAGTGTCGGCATGACCGAGGCGTCGGCGATGCGCAGCCCCGTCACGCCGCGCACGCGCAACTGCGGATCGACGACGGAACGCGCGTCGCCGCCCATGCGGCAGGTCGCGACGGGGTGATAGATCGTGTCGGCATGGCGGGCGATCGTCTCGCGCAATTGCGCGTCGCTCTGCTCGCCATGTGTGTAGAGTTCGCGGCCGCCCAGCTGCGCCAGCGCGGGCGCGTCGAGTATGCGCCGCGCGAGGCGCGCGCCCTGCGCGAGGGCGTCGAGATCGCGCGGATCGGAGAGAAAGCGCGGGTCGATCACGGGCGCCACGCGCGCGTCGGCGCTCGCGAGCGTGACCGTGCCGCGGCTCGCCGGGCGCAGCACGCACACGTGCAGCGAATAGCCGTGGCCCCAGTGCAGGCGCCGGCTGTGATCGTCGACGAGCGCCGTGCAGAAGTGCAGCTGCAGGTCGGGCCGGTCGAGTTCGGGGCGGCCCTTCAGGAAGCCGCCCGCCTCCGCCACGTTGGTCGTGAGCATGCCGCGCCGCCCCCGCAGATACCGCACGAACCCTGCGGTCATGCGCGCCGCGCCGCGCAGCGAGTAGCCCACGGTGTCGCTCGAACGCACACGCTTGTTGAAGGTGAAATCGATATGGTCGATCAGGTTGCGGCCGACTTCGGGCGCGTCGTGGCGCACCGCGATGCCGAGCGCGCGCAGTGCGTCGGCGGGGCCGATGCCCGAGCACATCAGCAATTGCGGCGAGTTGAACGCGCCCGCCGCGAGGATCACCTCGGCCCGCGCCTGCAGGGTTTCGATCGCGCCGCCGCGCGCAAGCTCCACGCCGCTCGCTCGAGCGCCGTCGAAGCTCACGCGCAGGACCGTCGCGTCGGCGATCAGATGCAGGTTCGGCCGCTCGCGCCCATACAGATACGCGCGCGCCACCGTGCAGCGTTCGCCGCCGCGCTGCGTCACCTGATAGAAGCCGACGCCCTCCTGTTCCTCGCCGTTGAAGTCGTCGTTCAGGCGAAAGCCCGCCTCGCGCGCGGCCTCGACGAAGCGCGCGGCGACCGGATTGCGCTCGCGCAGGTCGGCTACGGCCAGCGGGCCGCCCGCGCCATGCCAGGCACTCGCGCCGCGCTCGTTGTCCTCGGCGCGCAGAAAGTACGGCAGCACGTCGCGCCACGCCCAGCCCGTGCAGCCAAGCTGCGCCCATTCGTCGTAATCGAGCGGATGGCCGCGGGTGTAGATCATCGCGTTGATGGTGCTCGAGCCGCCAAAGCCGCGGCCGCGTGGCTGGTAACCGCGCCGACCGGCGAGTCCCGGCTGCGGCACGGTTTCATAGGCGTAGTTGTTTTTCGTGCGAAACGGGACGAGCGCGGCGACGCCGAGCGGCATGTTGACGAACGGATTGCGCGCCGTGTGCGGTCCGGCCTCGACGAGCGCGATGCTCGCCTGCGGGCAACGGTCGGCCAGCCGGCCCGCCAGCGACGCGCCGCCCGAGCCGCCGCCTACGATGATGTAATCGTATTGCATCGTCTCCGTCTCCCTTGCAGTCCGCCAGCCCCTTGCGAGGCCCCGGCGCGCTATTTGCACGCTCGTTCGTTTTCGGCTTCAATGGCGCATTGTAGGAAGCGTCTGATTCCGAGGTCAGCTTTTATGTCAGAGCATCCCCTCTAAACCTGACAGCGGATCGGCGCCTATGATGGAAGGCGGTTCAGCCGCCAGAGCCGAAACCCGCAAGATTCCAGCAAGCGGCAAAGGGAGCGCTGGAGCGCACAAGAATCACTCACCTCACGGACGCTTCCCATGGAGCGGCCGCTGCGCACGCCTCCCCGTCACGACAGCGAATACAACACGAACGGCCGCGCGTGAAGCACGCCGCACGCAGCAGCCTTGCATCGGAGACAGGCAGATGAACTCGACGGAAGTCACGCATCGCCCCGGCACGACCCACGAAGTGACGAACCAGGCGCCGCCGCTCGCCGACTACAACCTCTTCACCACCGACGCGGCGCTCGGCGAGGCCCTCGCGCGCGCGGGCGCGAACTGGCACCGCGAAACGCTCGCGCGTCATGGCGAGACGCTCGGCAAAGCCGGAACGCTCGCGCTCGCGGACCTCGCCAATCGCCATGAGCCCGAACTGCACACGCATAGCCCGCGCGGCGAGCGTATCGACGCGATCGAATTCCACCCCGCCTGGCACGAACTGCTCGCGCTGCTGCGCGAGCAGGGATTGCATGCGCTGCCGTATTCGGACCCGCAGCCCGGCGCGATGGCCGCGCGCTGCGCAGGCTACTTCCTGCACGCGCAACTCGAATCGGGCTCGCTATGCCCGCTGACCATGACGTTCGCGAGCATCGCCGTGCTGCAGCGCGAACCGGCGCTGTTCGAAACGCTGCGCGCGCCGCTCTACACCCGCGAGCACGACGCGCGCGACCTGCCGCTCGCGCAGAAGCGTTCGATGATGATCGGCATGGGCATGACGGAGAAGCAAGGCGGCTCGGACGTGCGCAGCAACCGCACCGAGGCGCGCCCCGCGGGCATCGAAGCCGGACGCGGCGCGGCGTATCTGCTCACCGGCCACAAGTGGTTTTTCTCGGCACCGCAGTGCGACGCGCATCTTGTGCTCGCGCGCACCACTGAGCACGATGGCCTTTCGTGCTTCTTCGTGCCGCGCTACCGGCCGGACGGCACGAAAAACGCGGTCAATGTGCAGCGCCTGAAGAACAAGCTCGGCAACCGCTCGAACGCGAGCAGCGAAGTGGAGTTCTTCGATGCGTACGGCGTGATGATCGGCGACGAAGGCCGCGGCGTGCCGACCATCATCGAGATGGCGAACTACACGCGGCTCGACTGCGTGATCGGCAGCGCGGCGCTCATGCGCGCGGCGCTCGTGCAGGCGATCCACCACGCCCGTCACCGCAGCGCGTTCGGCCGCGTGCTCGCCGAGCAGCCGCTCATGCAAAACGTGCTCGCCGATCTCTCGCTCGAATCGGAAGCGGCGACGGCGCTCTTCATGCGTCTTGCGCGCGCCTTCGAAGACAGCGCCGAAGCGAAACCCGGCGATACCGACGACACGTTGCTCGAAGCACGCGCCTGGCGGCGCATCGTCACGCCGGCGGCGAAGTTCTGGGTCTGCAAGCGCGCGCTCGCGTTCACGGGCGAGGCCATGGAAGTCTGGGGCGGCAACGGTTACGTCGAGGAAGGGCCGATGGCGCGCTTCTATCGCGAAGCGCCCGTCAACTCGATCTGGGAAGGCTCGGGCAACGTGATGTGCCTCGACGTGCTGCGCGCGCTGGAGCGCGAGGCCGACGCCGCCCAGGCGCTCTTTCTCGCGTGGCGGCGCGACGCGCAGACTCACCCGGTTCTGAACGCCGCGCTCGACCGCCTCTCGGTGCTGCTCAACGGCGCGCCGGGCACGCGCGAGGCGAGCGCGCGGCGCATCGCGCAGCAGATCGTGCTGATCGCGCAGGCCATGCTGCTGCGCGACGGACCGCCGGAGATCGCCGAAGCGTTCATCGCCACGCGCCTCGACGAGCACGACGCCGACTGCGACCGCGTCTTCGGTACGCTGCCTGCGCGCTTCGATCACGCCGCGATCATCGAGCGGGCGTTTCCGTCGCGCCCGGTGTGACACTCAGCGCCCCCGATAAGACAAACCGATTTTTCCGTTCGCCCGCGCGCCAGAGGCGTGGGTGAACCCAAGAGGACCGACCATGAAGCAGGACCTGCCCGAAGACTTCGCCCGCAGCGCCCCCGACGACCCGCGCGCCGCGCTCGACACGCTGCTCGCCGCGCAGCGCGAAGCCTTCCTGCGCGACCCGTTCCCGTCCTGGGACGCACGCGCGCGCCATCTCAAGGCGCTGCGCGACGTGCTGTTCTCGAATCGCGACGCGCTCGCCGAGGCGATGAACGCCGACTTCGGCCAGCGCGCGAAGGCGGAGGTCGCGCTCGCGGAATTCGTCGTCCTCAAGCAGGAGATCGATGCGGCGCTCAGGCACGGCGCGCGCTGGATGAAGCCGCGCCGCAGACCGGTCGGCAAATGGCTGCTGCCCGGGCGCGCGAAGCTGGTGCCGCAGCCGCTCGGCGTGGCGGGGATCGTCGTGCCGTGGAACTATCCGCTGCAGCTGGCCGCGAGCCCGCTCGTGTGTGCGCTCGCGGCGGGCAACCGCGCCATGATCAAGATGTCGGAGCTGACGCCGCGCACGTCCGCGCTGTTCGCGGAGCTGATCGGCAAGACCTTCGCGCGCGATCACGTGGCGGTCGTGAACGGCGACGCGTCGGTGGGCGCCGCCTTCAGCGCGCTGCCGTTCGACCATTTGCTCTTCACCGGCTCGACGCGCGTGGGGCACGAGGTCATGCGCGCGGCGGCCGCGAACCTCACGCCGGTCACGCTCGAACTGGGCGGCAAGTCGCCCGTGATCATCGGCGAAGACGCGCGCCTGAACTCCGCCGTCGACAGCCTGCTGCTCGGCAAGACGCTGAACGCGGGGCAAACCTGCATCGCACCCGACTACGTGCTGCTGCCGCGCGGCCAGGAAGAGGCGTTCATCGCCCGCGCGCGCACGCGCTTCGCGCAACTCTATCCGGACTTCGCGAACAACCGCGACTACACGTCGATCATCTCGGCGCGCCACTTCGAGCGCCTGCAGCGCCTCGCCGACGAAGCGCAGGCGAACGGCGCTCAGCTGCACGCGCTCGGCACGCACGACGCCGCCACGCGGCGCTTCGCGCCCGTCATCGTGACGAACGTCGGCGCGCAGACGGCGCTCATGCAGGAGGAAATCTTCGGGCCGCTCTTGCCGCTCGTGCCCTACGACACGCTCGACGAAGCGCTGCGCTACGTGAATGCGCGCCCTCGCCCGCTCTCTCTCTACCTCTATGCCGACGACGCGCGCACGGTCGAGCGCGTGACGCACGAAACGGTGGCGGGCGGGATGTCGGTGAACGAGACGCTCATGCATATCGCCGCCGAGGGACTGCCGTTCGGCGGCGTCGGCCCGAGCGGCATGGGCGCGTATCACGGCTACGAGGGCTTCGTCACGTTCTCGAAGATGAAGCCCGTCTTCACCCAGGCGCGGCTGAATGCGCGCGGGCTCATCGCGCCGCCCTACGGCAAGCGCGTCGCCTGGCTGATCAAGTTGATGTTGAGGGGTTGAAGGGCAGTGCTGGGCGGGTGCCGGCGATCCTGCGAATGTCGCTGATCTCGCGCGGGGCGCCGCCGGCCGCGGTTGCGGCCGATGCGGCGGCTTGCGCTTGCGCGGCCGCCCTGGCCTTCGCGTCGTTGTCCGCTTCGAGGCGATGCAGCCAGGCGAGCAGTTCGGCCACCGCCTGATAGAGCTGCGGCGGGATCTTCGCGTCGAGGTCCACGCGCATGAGAAGCGAGACCATCTCCGGCGCTTCGTGCACGTAGAGGCCTGCTTCCTTCGCGCGTTGCACGATCATCTCCGCGACGAGGCCGTAGCCCTTCGCGACCACGCGCGGCGCGCCGTCGCCTTCGGGGGCGTCGTAGGCGAGCGCGGCGGCGCTCTTGCGGTGCGTGCGGCTCATCACAACTCCCAGTCGTGGTCGAGGCGGTGGTTCCGCTGATCGGGCGCGTCGGCGCCCGGTCGCGCGGCGGACGCCTCCGCCGCGGCGCCGGCCTGTGCGGTCTGCGCGGCGGATGCGGTGGAGGTGGTTTGTGCGGCGTAGGCACTCGCGGCGCTCGCCGCTCTCGCGGCCTCGGCGGGGCTCGCCGCCGCGCCGCTGCCGATCTCGCGGATCGAGAGCCCCGCGAGCGTGAGCCCGAGCGCTTCGAGCCGCCCGCGCAGCGACTCGCTGTCCGCCGTGAGGCGCGCCGCGCCGCCCGCGTTCGCCTGCTCGCGCACCGCGAGCGTCGAACCCGTCAGCGTGAGTTCCGCGTCGACGGTGCCGAGCTTCGGCAGCGCAAGCGTGAGCCGCGTGCGCCATGGGATGTCGTCGGCGTCCACACCGCCTGCGCCCGGGTGCGGGTCGCGGGCATCGTAGTCGTCCTGCTGGATGCTCCAGTCCACCCGCACGCCCGGCCACGCCTCGCCGTTCCAGCGAAACTCACCGGTCGCGAGCAGATCGAGCTGCTGGCGCACGAGCGGGATCACGGCCGGATGGACCGTCGGCCCGGCGGCCTGCGCGGCGGCCTCGTGCATGGCGGGCAACAGGGTGTCGGCCAGCGTCGCGCGCGCCTGGGCCTGGCTTGCGGCCGTTTCGCCGTGCGCATCGGCCAACCCGGGGAAGGCGCGCGCCAGTGCGGCATTGAGCGCGTTGGCCGCGTTCTGGGCATTGCCCGCTTCGCCGCGCGCGGCGCCCGGCGCGTCGGAGAAGGTCTCGGTCCATTGCACGTCGTCGATGTCGTCGCCGGCCGGGCTCCAGTCGAGCGGCAGTTGCGAGTGCGCACCGAGCAGACGGTTCTGCGGCTCGTCGGCAAGTTCGGCGGGCGAGAGCTGGCCGCGCAACCATTGCGCGAGGTGGGCTTCGTAGAAGAGCCCGCTCGAGCTGACCGTCTGCGCGAGCGACGCCGCGAGCGCGGCGACCGGGCCGGCCTGTGCGGCGGCGGTTTGTGCCGTTTGCGCAGTCTGGGCGGTTTGCCCGGCTTGCGGGTTTTGCGGGGACGCCGTCTGCGCGGAAGCATCGGTTCCGGCGTCGGCCGCTCCGGCCAGCGCCTCGCTGGCCAGACCCTGGGCCGCGAGCGCCACGTCAGCGAGCAGCGCGGCTTGCGCCGCCTGCGCCTGCTCGCCGGCGAGACCCGGCAGCGGCAAGGTGGCCGCGCCGCCGGGCGCCGCCTCGGCGTCGGGGCTGGCCCAGAGCGGCGCGCGGCCCACCACGGCGGGCGTCGCTTCGCCGCCCGAGCGGATGATGGCGTCGAGCGCCAGCGCAACCGCCGAAAGCACGGTCTCGGTCGAGTCCTGCGTACTGCTGGTGCTGGTTGCGGCGTCGGCGAGCGCGGCGGTGCCCGTGGCGAGCGCGGAGACGCCCGTCTGCGCCGCGCCGGAGGCGCTCTGCGGCCCGACCGGCGTGAGCGCCGCGATGCGGCTCGCGAGGAGCGCGGCGGCTCCGGTGTCGATTCCGTTCATGGTGTTCCGGATCTGCGCACGGCGCTGAGCTGCCGGTTCATGGGGCGTTGCGCGCCGTTGCCTCGCGAGGCGCCACGCGCCGCGCTAGCGGGCTCCGTAGATTTCCTGCAAGACCCGCGCAGGCTGCACGGTGCCGTAAAAGAGTGCCGAAAGCCGTGCCATGCAAGGGCTTGCGAGATCGCGAATGGCGGCGTCGTCGGCGAGGATCTGGCGGATCAGCTCGTACTTGCGCGCCCGTTCGGTAACCGTGAGCCGCACCACGGCTTCGGCGTCCTTCAAGGCATCGACGAGGATCCGGTACTCCTCCTGCAAGCCGATCAGATCGTTCCAGTGCGCATCGCGCGCCGCGTGGAGCATCTGCTCCGACACGGCCGCTATCGCTTCGTAGCGGGCGAAGTAGTCTGCTTTTGAAATCATCTCATCAATGAGCCGGACGCTGACGCGGATGCCTGTTCGGCCATCCTCGCCACTTCCGGCGCTATCCCCAACCAGGCTTCTTCGAGCGTAGCCAGCAGTCGATCGACCTCGACCAGCATGGTCTCGCTCTGTTTAATATTGGCTTCCAGCAGGCGCTTCGTCATGTAGCTGTACAGCGCATTCAGGCGTTGGGCGATCTCGCCGCCGGCCTCGACGTTCAACGCGAGCTGAAGTCCGCTCTCGATAATCCGGATCGCCTTGGCGATCGCCTCGCAACGCGGGCCGACGTTGCCGGCCTGCAAATGCATACGTGCCTGCGCGATGGCCTGGCGCGCTCCCTGGTACAGGAGAACGATCAGCTTGTGCGGGCTCGCGCCCATGACCCCCGTTTCGACGCCCACACGTGCATAGGCGTTAGCTCCAGATTGGGCAGGGGAAAACATCGGCGCTTCTCCTTGATACGTTTGGCTTGAATGCGGTCGTCCGACGCGCTGTGCAAGCACGAGCGACGGACTCTTCTAGCCGGGTTATCGGATCGTAGGGGAAGAAGCTTTAGCGCGTTGAGCGGGCGAAGGCTTCGGGCACCGTCACACCTGGATCTGCATGATGTCGGTATAGGCGGCCACGAGCTTGTTGCGCACCTGCAGGCCGAACTGGAAGCCGATGTTGGCTTTCTGCATGTCGACCATGACGTCGTTGAGCGACACGTTGTTCGCGCCCAGTTCGAACGCCTGCGACTCGCCAACGGCCTTCTGCTGGGCGTCGCTGATCTGGTCGAGCGACGACTTGAGCGCCGCCGCGAACCCGCCGGCCGTGGCCGCGCCCGACTTTTCGTCGGCTGCGGTGGGGCCGCCGGCCGCCTGGGTCGCCATCGACTGCATTTGCGCCAAGGCGGACGTGAGCGGGGATACTGGCACGGTCATGTTTGCTCCACGAAAAGGGGACAGCAGGGTATTCCGGGGACGAGCCCCAGGGCCGGAGTGGCAGCGTTTGCGCAGCAATTCTGCGGGCCCGGCCGAGACGGCGCACTGACAGGATGCCGAATCTGGAGGAGAGCATAGCAGCGGGTCTGTTTCGGCAGCCCCGAAACTAGGGGGAAAACCCGGCTCTATTCGCGCAATCGGCTTGCCAGTGGCCCCGGATAATGCGTCACGTGAAAGTCTCCGCCATGCAAGGCGAGACCTGGAAGCCTCCGGAGATACCCGTCGCATGGATTCGACTGCCAATTCTTTGATCAACCCCGACGCCCGCATGGGCCTCGCCACCTCTGGCGCGGGCGCCGCGCCCGGCGCTGGCGCGGGCGCAGGCCTGGGCGGCGCGGATGACCTCGGCGGCGGCTTCGCGCAACGCCTCGGCTCGCTCTCGTCGCTGCGCAACGTGCGCGGCAACCCGCGCGCGCCGCTCATTTTTGCCGTGGCGGTGCTCGTGGCCGTGGTCGCGGGTCTCGTGCTGTGGTCGCGCGCGCCCGACTACAAGGTGCTGTACAGCAACCTGTCGGACCGTGACGGCGGCGCCATCATTACTGCGCTCCAGGCCGCAAACGTTCCCTACAAATTCTCGGACGCCGGCGGCGCCATTCTCGTGCCGGCCGAGCAGGTCAACGAAATGCGCCTGCGCCTCGCCTCCCAGGGCCTGCCGAAGAACGGTTCGGTCGGCTTCGAGCTGATGGACAACCAGAAGTTCGGCATCAGCCAGTTCGCCGAGCAGGTCAACTACCAGCGCGCGCTCGAAGGCGAGCTCGAGCAAACGATCCAGTCGATCGCGAGCGTGAAGTCGGCGCGCGTGCATCTGGCCATTCCGAAGCCGTCGGTGTTCGTGCGCGAGCGCGAAGCGCCCTCCGCCTCGGTGCTCGTGAACCTGTATCCGGGCCGCATCCTCGACGACGGCCAGGTCGCCGCGATCACGCACATGGTGGCTTCGGCCGTGCCGGACCTGCCGGTGCGCAACGTGACGGTGGTCGACCAGGACGGCAACCTGCTCACCCAGAGCGCCACGGGCGTGGGCCTCGACGCCTCGCAGCTCAAGTACGTGCGCCAGGTCGAGCACGACACCCAGGCGCGCATCGACGCGATCCTCGCGCCCCTGTTCGGCGCCGGCAACGCGCGCTCGCAGGTGAGCGCCGACCTCGACTTCTCGAAGCTCGAGCAGACCTCCGAAGCCTACGGTCCGAACGCCAATCCGCAGGCCGCCGCGATCCGCAGCCAGCAGCAGAACATTTCCACGGAAATGCAGCAAAGCGGCGCGGGCGGCGTGCCCGGCGCGCTCACGAACCAGCCGCCGCAGCCCGCCTCGGCGCCCATCAGCGCGCCTGCGGGTGCGAACGGCGCGTCGGCGCCGGTGCCGGTCTCCGATCATCGCGACACCACCACGAACTACGAGCTCGACAAGACCGTGCGCCACTATCAACAGGCGCCGGGCGACGTGAAGCGCCTGTCGGTCGCCGTGATCGTGAACTATCAGCCGAAGGTGGACGCCAGGGGCCACGCCACCATGCAGCCGCTCGACGCGCAGAAGCTCGCGCAGGTCGAGCAACTCGTGAAGGACGCCATGGGCTACGACGCCAGGCGCGGCGACTCGGTGAACGTGGTGAACGCCGCGTTCCAGACCGAAGTCGACCCGAACGCGAACCTGCCGTGGTGGCGTCAGCCCGACATCCTCGCGCTTGCCAAGCAGATTGCGACGTGGCTCGGCATTGGCGCGGTGGCTCTCTTCCTCTACTTCGTGATGGTGAAGCCGGCGCTGCGCCGCGCGTTCCCGCCGCCCGAGCCGGTTGCGCCCGCGCTGCCCGGCATGGCCGACGGCGAGCCGCTGCTGCTCGACGGTCTCCCCGAAGCGGTGCGCATTGGCGGCACCGGCGCGGAAGGCGAAGACAACGCGGAAAGCGAAGCCGCCCTGCTCGCCTTCGAAAACGAGAAGAACAAATTCGAACGCAACCTGGAATACGCGCGCAACATCGCGCGCCAGGATCCGAAGATCGTCGCAACCGTCGTGAAAAGCTGGGTGAACGATGAACGCTGAAGGCGCAACCAAGAGCGCGCTGCTGCTCATGTCGATCGGCGAGCAAGAGGCCTCCGAGGTCTTCAAGTTCCTCGGTCCGCGCGAAGTGCAGAAAATCGGCGCCGCCATGGCGGCGCTCAAGAACGTCAAGCGCGAAGAGATCGAAGTCGTGCTGCAGGAATTCGTCAAGGAAGCCGAGCAGCACACCGCCTTCTCGCTCGACTCGAACGACTACATCCGCAACGTGCTCAACAAGGCGCTGGGCGAGGACAAGGCCGGCGCGATCATCGACCGCATTCTGCAAGGCGGCGACACGAGCGGCATCGAAGGCCTCAAGTGGATGGATTCGGGGTCGGTGGCCGAGCTCATCAAGAACGAGCACCCGCAGATCATCGCGACGATCCTCGTGCACCTCGACCGCGACCAGGCCTCGGAAATCGCTTCGTGCTTCACCGAGCGCCTGCGCAACGACGTGCTGCTGCGGATCGCGACGCTCGACGGCATCCAGCCGCAGGCGCTGCGCGAACTCGACGACGTGCTCACGAACCTCCTCTCGGGCAGCGACAACCTCAAGCGCAGCCCGATGGGCGGCATCCGCACGGCGGCCGAAATCCTCAACTTCATGACGAGCCAGCACGAAGAAGGGGTGATCGAGAACGTCCGCCAGTACGACGCGGAACTCGCGCAGAAGATCATCGATCAGATGTTCGTGTTCGAGAACCTGCTCGACCTCGAGGACCGCGCGATCCAGCTGCTGCTCAAGGAAGTCGAGTCGGAGTCGCTCATCATTTCGCTCAAGGGTGCGCCGCCCGCGCTGCGCACCAAGTTCCTCTCGAACATGTCGCAGCGTGCGGCCGAACTGCTCGCCGAAGACCTCGATGCGCGCGGTCCGGTGCGCGTGTCGGAAGTCGAGGCACAGCAGCGCCGCATCCTGCAGATCGTGCGCAACCTCGCCGAGAGCGGCCAGATCGTTCTAGGCGGCAAGGCAGAAGACGCTTATGTCTGACACCAGCTCCGCGAACAGCCATCGCTCGGCGTACCAGCGCTGGGA
>NZ_JBFRCL010000070.1:0-46262 GCF_040965695.1 Paraburkholderia sp. BR10937 | reverse complement strand
CGTACTTCAGAACTGCCCAGGCCATCCGCGCATTCTTGGCTGCGATGGCGACTGCTGCCCGCCAGTAACCGCGGCGCTCCACCAGGTTCCTGGCCCACCTGCTGAACCGGTCTTGCTTGTCGCCCAGGTTGGCCATCACGGCACGAGCTCCCAGGACCAGCAGACTACGCAGATACGCGTCGCCTGTTTTCGTGATGCTGCCCAGCCGGGCTTTGCCGCCACTGCTGTGCTGTCCTGGTGTCAACCCAAGCCACGCCGCGACCTGTCGGCCATTCCGGAAGTCATGCCCGGCACCAATGCTGGCCAGCAAAGCGCTGGCCGTGGTTGGACCGATGCCACGTAATTGCATCAGCCGCTTGCTGCGCTCATCTTCCCGGGCAATCTCGCCAATCGCGCGGTCATATTCGCCCAGCCGGTCCTCGATGTCGCCAGCATGCTCGAGCAAATCGCTGATGCACCGCCGCGCCCAGCCGGGCAACGAGTCAAGGTGAGTCGCGATGTCTAGCCGTAGCTTTTCCGGGCTCTGCGGTAGAACCACTCCGAACTCCGAGAGCAGGCCACGCAACCGGTTGTAGGTCGCTGTTCTTTCCTCGACAAATCCCTGTCGCGTCCGATGCAGGCAAAGCGTAGCCTGCTGATGCTCGTCCTTGAGCGGCACAAAACGCATGCTGGGTCGCGTCACCGCCTCGCAAATAGCGGCCGCATCAGCCGCGTCGTTTTTGCCGCGCTTGCCGGACATCCGGTAGGGAGCGACCAGCTTTGGCGCCATCAATCTCGCTGTATGGCCGCACTTCTGGAACACGCGTGCCCAGTAGTGTGCTCCCGAGCACGCTTCCATACCGATTACGCACGGCGGCAATTGGGCGATCAATGCACTCAGCTGGTCGCGAGATACACGAGGTTTGATGAGCACCGCTTTGCCGGCGTCATCCACGCCGTGGACGGCAAACACGTTCTTGGCAAGATCGATCCCGACGGTGACAATTGGCATGGACTTCCCCTCCTGTTGGCGTTGATGTAGTTCGACACTCCATCATGGCACTTCGATGCCGACTCGCGGCTTCCGCCGCAGCCTCGGGACGGGGAAGTCCCTTTCATTCGGATAGGTCCGACGCGGACCTTGTTTCCCTTGCCTTCGTCTTACCTGGCACGGCCGCTGCATGCGCAGGTCGCATAAACGAAGGTCGAGTACCTCCTGCACCCTTGCGCCGGTATTGAACATCAGTGAAAACAACGCGTAGTCACGCCGACCGGCGGCGGTCGTTCGATCGACCGCATTCAGCAGCGCCTCAACCTCGTCCTGCTCGAGATATTCGATCGGCGCTGACCGCGCCCCGCGTTTGAATGGAATGCTGAGGATTGCCTGCGCCACCGCCAGATGTTCAAGACGTTCAGTTGCCAAGAACCGCGCGAATGTATGAATCGCGGCAAGCCGGGCATTACGCGTGGCAATGCCGTTGTGCCGGTCTCGCTCGAGAGGTGTCAGGAACTGTCCGACCGATTCGGCGGTGATCGCCGCAAGATCCAGACGTTCAATGCCGCAGTGTCGCTTCGCACTAAGAAATCGCATCAGAAGCACCAGCGTGTCGCGATAGCTATGGATCGTGTGCCGGCTCATCCCTCGCAACGTAGGTAGATAATCCTGGAAGAATCGGACAAGACTCCGTCCGAGCTCACCGGAGCAAGGACGCCGTTTCATCATTGCTCTCCCTGAACAAGATAGCCAAATCGTTTCGCGAACCTATCGCTCGCCAGCTCTCGGAGTTCCGGAATCCAGTGCAAATGGTAGGCAGTCGATACGATTGATACATGACCCATGTAGAGTGCGAGCTTTGGCAGGTTGGACTGGACGTCCGCCCCGTGACGATACCATCGCATCAGGGCTTCAATTGCAAGGGAATGCATAAAGTCGCGAATACGGGGAACCCGCCCGTCGGCATCCCGGAAGCCTGCTTCTTGCAGTAATCCCGTGATACCTTCATGCAATCCCGTTCCAGGGTAGCCCCGCAGACCATGGTGCATATTGCACAGTAACGGTGACGACGGCGTAGTGTCGAGAGGGGTAGCGAGGCGGCGCGTGAGGTAGCGGCGCAGTTCTAGCCGGGCACCGCACGAAAGCGGAACCCATCTCGATTTGTGAAACTTTGATTCGCGTATGTGCAGGACTCCAGCGTGCGCGTCTACATCGGCCAACGTTAGCCGTAGCAACTCCCTTCGCCTCAGCCCGGCGGTGCACAGCAGCACAAGCGCCAGGCGGAGGACATACGGCCTTAGTGGCGATGTCGCCGTGGCCTGACGCGTGTCTGCAAGTTCGAGTACGCTGAAGAGTCTGGCGGCGAAGATGCTTGCTGGTCTGGTCGACAAAGCGCTCAAGGCGGCGCTTCGAACAGGCGCTCGACAGGACGCCGGTAACCGTCCTCAGGTGGTGCTCGACTGTATCAGGAGCGAGTCCGCGCAGATCAATGAGATGGGATCGGTATTGCGAAATGAGCGAGTCGAACTGGCTCGGTTTAGCCACCGGAACGAAGAGACCTCGATCGCATAAAAAGCGTTCTGCCGCTCGCTGCGTGGCGAGGTATAAGGTGTCGTGCGACCACGGTGCGAACCAGCGGGACAGCGCAGTCGAAGTAATCGGTAGGCTGGTGCCAGCCGCTACATGGTTATAGACAAGAACCTCACGGAAACGGCGTACGTGGTGCCGTGCGCAAATGCGCGTATAGCCGGGCTCGACGACCCACGCCGAAAATTTGCGGACTAGCGGTCCTTGCGGGCCGGCAGCATAAAGCGGCCAATCGCGGGGAAAGAGAAATTCCAGCATGTGAATCTCCCATTCAAGTGAACGGAGGAATCACAATAGCTCGTTCCAGTTATGTGTAGTTCCGCCGCCTCAAAATCCCATCGGCCGAGGGTCCAGGCAGTTGACTCTACATAACGAGGTCCTGCACATAGGTCGAGGATGATCAAATCGGAGCGATCGAGCTTGGCCAGCGCGGAAGGTAACTGCAGGCTTTGGCGCGCGGCCTGCAGCTTCTGAACGAGCTCGCTGGTACGCGTGAACATCACGCGGTAGCCGACGTCGATCAATGCGTGACCGATAGCCGATCCCACGTGGCTTTTTCCGATCCTAGGGGGGGCGAACAAGAGAACCGTGGCGCCTTTCCAGCCATGACTCTCCGGTGGCCAGCGCTGTAACATGCACTTTTGAGAACATCGGCACGGCGCCGAAGTCGAAGGCGGCGAGCGTCTTGGTCGGGTCCAGATGCGACTCGGTACGGTGCCGCTCGATGCGTCGCTTAGCGCGTTCGGCCAGCTCGTGCTCTAGCAGTGCGCCGAGCAGGCGTGCGGCCGGCTAGGCTTCCTTATCCGAGCGCTCAGCAAACTCGGGCCACAACCTGCCGATCGTTGGCAAACGCACCTCGTTGAGCATCAGGGCCAGGCGGCCACCATCATGCGCGGGCGCGTTCACGCTGGCCACCTTTTCGAGCAGTTCGTGATAGACGGCAACGGGCGGCATCTGAACCTCGACATCGGGACATTGCGCCTCACGGGGTGCGTATCGGTCACGCAGCGCCTTGAGATCGGGAAGCTCGCCGGTTTCCAGCATCGCATCAAGCTGCCCGGCCAGTACGGCCTGCGCGCCATGCAGGCCCGCGAGCTCAAGCAGGCCGACCATCGTCTTACATGCGTCGCGTTGTGACAGGCGGGCATCGAGTTGCTCCCAGTTTCTGCGGTAAGCCGCGCGTCTTCCAGGCACACCACAGGTGAGCGCAATTCTGAGATCTTGGTGCCGAAATCCACGTCCAGGATGTCACCGCGGGTCGGCATGTACAGAGTCGCCCAGACGGCGAACGGAGAAATGGTGCCCATCAGATCGGACACCGTATGATTGTCGCGGCACGATACGGACCCAGGTCCGCGCCAGCTTCCTCTACGGCCACGCCCGCGCGGTCAGTGAGATGAATTAACAACTGCACGTCGCTGTCGTTGCGATCACGTACCAGAACGTGATCAGGCACACGACGCAGAACCGCTCGGGTTGCCTCAGCGATACCCGGCTTCACGCGATTCAAGTTGGAGATGTCAAAGCGAGTTGCCAGCGAGGACACCGCGTCATCAGCGGACGCTTGGAGTTCCAATCGCTGTTCGTTGGTCCATGGAGTTGCGGGATGAACCTCGCCCAGCGCCCCGCGTTCGGCCTCGATCTTATTGATGAACTCTCGGGTTACATCATGCTTAGGCAGGTGGTCGTATGTCACGCAACCATGAAGCCCGCCTTGAGTCGGCCAGATGGTGCGGGATACTAGGCCGGACACGGTCGCGCCGAGGATGCCAGACGGAATTACCCAGTCCTCTGCAGAGCCAGCTAGCCAAGCGCGGCCGCAGGGGTCTGCCAGAACAACGAGGCGAGGATCTTCTGGGAAGCGCTTGTCGTCGTCCAAGGTGCGCTTGAGCTCACCGGAGATTGCGCCTTTTCCGGTCCAACCATCCACGAAGACGATCTTTTCGGGACCGTGCAGCTGGATGACGGCTTCCAGAGCCACCGTGTCGATACCGCGATCGCGAATGATGCTGACGCCGTAGTGGTGAGCATCGCGGCCCATTTCGACGAGTGCCCGGCGCAGCAGGACGCCGAGGGGTACGCCTGCGCGAACAAATGAAACCAGGGCGATGCTCGGCCCGGTGTAAGCGGCACTCAATGCCAAGGCCAGGGACTGAACATTGGAAGCCATACGAGCGCCGTTCTGCGCCAGGACATGGGTGTGGAAACGCTTGTGCACGTCGGTAGGAGCCTGCTCCAAGCTTATCATCTCGGAGTAATGTTTCTGATTCGTCTGGATCAGAAGTTCCTTTTCGTCAACGTTAGTGACGCTCAGCGGCACGCGCTGCAAAAGGAAATGCACATCTTCAGGGGCGTAGCTGCCGCTGCCGACGGTGCTCAGTGTGGCGAGAAGATTAGTCATTGATGAGCCCCTTCACTACGGTCGCCAGTTGACTGTGCGCCGGCGTCGACCACATATGACAGTGGTCCATGAACCCCAGGTCGGAGATGCTGTCACCGAAGCCTAGGACTGGCCGCTCGCCGTGGATCTCACGGTCGCGACGCAACCATTCTTGAACGGCGAAGCGCTTTTCCAAACCCTCAGGCAGGAAGGCGAGGTTGTTGCCGTTAACATGGGTGTGCATGCATTCCAACATGCGTCGAGATTGAACTTCGGTCAGCAACTCGGTGAGCACCGAGTCGTTGGACTCGTTGTGCTTGGTCACGACGTAGTGGCGCAGACCTTTCTCTCCAACTACCCAACTGCGCACGGAGTAGCCCAGTTCTTTGCCGATTTGCAGGGTGGCTTCGCTCAGTGGCGACAGCCGGTCTTGAAAGGTCCGGAGCGACGCGGCCATCTGTCCGTGCCAGGTCTGGTCAGGCGATCCGTCAGGGCGGAGTATCACTCCACCGTGGGAGCAAATTGCGCCTTCGGTGAAAGGAAGCTTGACGCGGTTGTAGGCCTCCACGCTGCGTGCGGTAACCGGAACGACATCGGCTGAGGCCAGCAGCCAGTTGATGAAGAAGTTCTGGACCGGGTTCATGTACCCGTTGGGCTGCCCATGCACGTCCAGAGTGGCGATGATTCGTGGTGTGGCCTCCTCCATCTTGCCTGCGGTCTGGATCAGGGTGTCGTCGAGATCGACGAATATCAGCGGACGGTTACTGCTCATCGAAAATTATCTCCGCATTCAGGACATCAACCAGTTCTGCAGGGAGCGCTTGCGCCGGGGTTTCCGTGCAGATAAGAACTCGGTCGAACTGACCGGGCTTCACGTTGTAGAGGAAGTTCGGAATACCGAGGCCATAGTTGTCAGGAAACGACAGCACGTGCTCGATCGCGTGGCCCAGGGCCACAGGGGATCTCGTGGTGGAGCTGAAGTAGACGTCTGCCCCGGCTCGCTCCGCACGCTCCGCCAGCAGGAAGGGACGCCAGACGAACTCACCGGTACCAACTATGACTACGTTCTCGCCGGGCCGGATTTGAATGTCCGGTGCGAGCGTGTCCTCCACGCGGCGAACGCCCAAGCGCCCCCAGTCATTGCGGGGTGAGAGAGGCCATTCGCCTATAGAAACGGCACCGACGCCTGGCATATCCGGCAGGGGCGCGGACTGATCTTCGTGGAACTGATACGACCCGCTCAACAAGGATACGGCGGTGGTCGACTCTCCGATGGCCTTACTCACAGCACCCGCAGACCAGTCCGTCAGGACGCACGTGACCACTCGCTCGATCTTCTTCAGGCCGGCTTCGATTAGTGCGCGGTGCAGGTTGAGAAAGGTCTTGCCGGTAGAAGCCTCATCGTCCACCAGGACTAAGGATCGGGCCTGAAGCATCAAATCACGAACCTCGGGATCGACCGGCAGGTGGATTAAGTGGGTGCTGGCATGACTGTGCTCTTCCTCGAATCGAGCAAAGAGGTCGGTACCCAAAGGATGACGGGTACTGGTGAGGTACACGCTATCGGAACGCGTTGCACTATAAGCACGGTACACGCCGGCACCGAGGCCAACTGCGGTTTCGGCCACGCCGATTACCAGCACTGGGCCGGGCAGGTTCGCTGGGATCTCGCTGACGAGGCTCTCGAAACTGGCAGCCATGATCGATGGGCGCGCCGGTATGTAGCGTCCCAGAACTTTGGATACAAAGAGAAATGCCCGCTTTGGATTCCGGCGCTCCGCGAAACCGAACAGGTTAGCCGCAGGCAAGGTGGCGGCGTCGACTTTGACCTCGAGCAGTCCCCGCTTCAGTTTAGCGCGTAGGAACGTGGGTACTACATTGCTATCCATGAACTGCTTCCTAGTTTGATGCGAGGTCGTCGAGGACCTAACTGGCTGTTGAAAATTGCCCCGTTGTGACAACCGCGGCACTGTTTAAAATGATGGTATGCAATTCGTCGCTGAGTTGTAGATGGAGCGTCCGGATTGCACCACAGGCGAGTGCGCCAGCCAGCGCATTTTCGCGCGGTGGCGGCGCCTGGGCGACTCATTGCGCTGTCCTTGCGGCACCGCCGTCACTATTCCGGCCACTTGGCTCATGTTGCTAGCAGCATTGTCAGTTGAAGGATTTTTTCGCGATAATGGCAACGGTCATAGCAAAGCGCAATATCACGGGATTGCTTATTTCGCCAGCGAATACAGTTGCTCAACGGCAGATGATTGAGTGCCGCGAATGCATTTCATCTGCCAATGCATGACTTCAATGCCAACCATAAGATGCGTGCACAGCGAAAATCTTTGAATCCCAGCATAGGACGAGTGCGGCGCTTCATGGCACGGTAGTCCTGCTCTACAACATTGTTCAGGCATTTGTTCTGGCGGTCTGCTCGAGGTGGCGCAGACTCAGCCGATAGGCAACGTACCAGCGCAGGCATAGAAGGATTACGTCAAGTGGATAATGCAGGCGCTTGAGCACCTTCGCCACTGCGGGATTCAGGTTCTGCCTCATTGGTCAGATCGTCCGTCTTTGGGACTCGTATCCTCACCTCCGTGTGAGATGGACTTCCGGAAATGACTGATGCAATTTTCGCGCCGGACGGACGGTCATATTGACACAACACAATTCCGAACTGCCTGTTGCAAATGTCCAACATTTGTCGCGGATCGGACAATTTCGGAGATATTGCAACGCAATTCAACGGGATAAGGTAAGGTGACCAATGAACGCTTGATTGCATGGGTGCATTGTTGCTTAGTTTCGGTTCAGCACGGGGCTGCTCTCCTCATCATCCGCCAGGAAATCGCCGAATAGGCCGGGACCTGCGAGGTAAGCAACTCGCGAAGACCCTTCTCGACAGCTGATGGAGTCGATTGGTATTTGCTATCCAAATTATGGCGGTACCATAATGGACAAGACAACGAGCCATTCCTGACTGGCGTTGCGCACGCAACAGCCATGGTTCTGCGAAATCCCCTTGGACCTTGTTCGGCACCAACGTTTCTCTGGGGCGGCTAACCGCCAGGGCAGGCGTGAGTTCCATCACTGCGTCCTTGAACCCGATGGGTGTCTGGTGCGGTTCGCAACCAGCTTGAGAAAACGGGTGCGATATCCGGCCCTGCAGGCAAGGCGATAGCATAACGGAACCAAATTCGCAGGATTGCAATGACGATGAAAAACCGATCGTCATTGCTCGCAGCGGCAGGAAATCGTTCAGGTTGTATGGAATTGAGCGTTTTTTTCTACCTTTGTTTCTTACTCTTTGGGGCGGTGCGGCGGTCGGGTGTCGGTACCCCTCGAGGTACCGAAGCAGACGATCGACAGCTTCCTGCTCGCCCTCGATTGCAGCGCGTTCGTCATCAGTGAGAGGAGTTTCCTGCAACATCCGGATCATGCCCGTCTTCGAAGAGAGCAAGTCGGCTTGGGACGATTTCTTCGGAACGTAGAAGTCGCAACGCACACACGCCATGCGGTGTGGACATTGATCGAAGAACTCATATGAGTACAGCCCGTGACCAAGGTCATAGTACTTCCACGGCTGGTCCGTGTGCCGATCGTCGATCGCCTGCCGGTCAATGAGCACCTCCATCATTCGAAGGTTGCGCTGGAAGTACTGTGCTTCAGAATGAGCTCTGGCCAGCTTTGTGGGCGTGATTGCGACGTAATGCTGGGTCGTTGCTGGCGACCGATGACCAAGCCACGCTTGCAGTTCGAACAGGGACATTGGTTCCCGCGCGTTAAAGAGCTGGCTCGCGATGGTCGAGCGTGCCCCTGTGGCTGCTGATCTGTCCGCGAGCATCCACGCAAGGAATGCCTGCCCTCCGACAAAGCAAGGGGATGAGATGTCGGTTCAGGTACTGGCGTGGTATCGCCCTTGCACGATACGAGAAGAGGAAGTCAACCTGCTCTCCGGTTTTGACGTCGAGCGCAGCCGGTTGTACGGGACGTACTCGCTCCCACGCCAATATTGCTTCTCCGACGACCGAGTCAATCGGTTTGGTAAATGCAGTTCCGGTCTTGTGAACCGGAACGTCGAGCATCCGGCATTGGTGTACCTGGTTGCCCTATCGATGTTTCTTCACGTACACAGCCAACTCTTAGCCGTACGATCTCCTCACTACTTAGTGCGGCGAAGAGAGTGCGCCATTCGAATGCAAAGGGTATAAGCAAGCCCAAAGCGACAGAAATAGACAGCTTTCCGCTGAAGTCGCGAGGTTCCTGACAAATGGAGCGATGTCGGCCGTGCGCTTTCTGTTGAGATAGAAGTCGAGCATCTGCTCGACCTGGAGATGAAGACGCAGGATGCACCCAATATCATCTTCCGTTTCTGCCGCAAGAATCAGGGGATCTGCGTCGAGAAGAGTGCCTAAATCTAGATTGACGGTTGTTGGTGTGTTGTTCATTGTTGTTCTCAAAGAGGGGGCGGAAGCCCCGGCGACACTTCCGTAGCGGGCGCAGTCGCCGTGTCAGGCCCGGCGAGTGTCAGTTATCGGCATCGTCGTCCGAATGCATGGCAACATCATCTTCTTCCGGCTCGGGCTGGGCCGGTTCTCCGGCGTGTCGTCGAGCAGGTACATGACCCGAATTAGCAAGGACTTTCCCGATCTCGTGGCATAGCGATATGCCAGGATGGTTGGTGCTGGACAACCCATCTGAGAAGGGGAAAGTCATGGACAAGATTACTCGTATCGGCGTGGATCTGGCCAAGAACCTGATCCAGGTGCACGGCGTGGACAGCATGGAACGCGTGGTGGTCAGGAAAGCCATCTCACGGCAGAAGTTTCTCGAATGGTTTGCCAACCTTGCGCCATGTCTGGTCCCAATGGAAGCGTGCAGCGCAGCCCACTACTGGGGGCGCAAGCTGCGCGACTTGGTCACGAGGTTCGCCTGATTGCGCCGCAATTCGCTGCGCCATACTGCAAGGGCGGCAAGCACGTGAAGAACGACAGGCTGGATGCCGAGGCCATCTGTGAGGCCGCGGGGCGACCGCATATGCGCTTCGTGGCCGTCAAAACGGCAGACCAGCAAAACGTGCTGTTGCTGCACCGGATGCGAAACGGTTTCGTCGAGGAGCGTACCGCGCTCGTCAACCGGTTGCGCGGTGAACTCGTCGAGTTCGGCGTGTTCCTGCCGCAAGGCATCAATGCATTTCGTGCCCGCTTCGTCGAGGCACTGGAGGACGGGGCCGCTGAACTGAACGATGTCGCGCGCACTGCGCTGGCACGAGGCCGGGAGCACCTGCAGGCCCTCGACCAGCAAATCGCCTGGTGCGACGCGCAGGTCGCCACGCACGTGAAGCAAGACAGCAGCGCGCAGCGCGCCATGGCGATCATCCGCTGCCAGGCCCGTCCAAGCGGGATCTGCGTGTCCGCCGGCAGATCGACCGCCTTGTTCGGGTAGCGCTCGCGCAGCAAGGCGAGCGCATCCATGACGGGATGGGCGGTCTGCGCCTGGAAAGGCAGGTCCAGCAGCTGTGCAAGCAGTGCATGCGCCACGTGCCGCTTCGAGACGAGCTGTGCCCGCATCAGGCGGGTCCGACTGGGCGCATCCTGTTTGAGGACTGTGTCCGCCAATTCGCACAATTGCCTGGCAAGCACATCGCGTGTCAGGTCCCTGTTGCCTGCGAGCGCCTTGACTGCCGTGGCAAATTCGCGCAGCTGCGCCTTCAGATCCGGGCGCGAGGCGGCGCCCCGATCGTTGGCTATCCTGATCGCCTTGCGGACCCAGTCGCCGAGCATCGACAGGAGCTGGTCGGTTGCCGAGCACAACGCGTAGCGCATGAAGCAGGCGGCCTAGAGCCGCCGTATGGCCGGCTGGATGCGGTGGCTCACCGAGGGTTTGCGGTCCGCGCAGCGCCGCGCATAATGCCGGACGATAGCTTCGTTGCATGTGTCGGGGCACTGCACCCGTACACCGAGCTCGACCAGATAGTCGAGCTTGAGCAAGAGTTCGCTCATCTGTCGCGTCGAATTGCGCAGCGGCACCGGCCACAGCCATTTCTGCAGGCTCGATGCCTCGCCATGGGGCTTCGGCAGCAGCTTGCCCCAACGATCCAGTGTGGCTTCGACGTCCTGGATGGCCTGCACGATCAGTTCCCGCAAGGTGCGATCGCGCGGCAACAGGATGGACCGCATCCCGAGATAGGTCTGCCGCCAGTGTTCCATCGCCGTCCGCTCCGCAGCCGAAAGGGGAACCGCTCAGCGTATGCCAACAATATCGCCTTGGCAGTTGGGGGCGAGGCACTGCGGGCCTCCGGGGAAGACAAACAGCAAGCTCTTGATTTCACGGAGACTTAATAAAGGGCTAGACCGCAAAGCCTTGTCAGGTCTGGAGCCCGCTAACCCGGTAAACGGCATCAAAATCACGGGGCCCCCAGTATGCAAGCGAGAACGACCGTGCGTGGTTGAAAAAAGACTTCACGTGGTATGCAGCATGAGCAAGGGAAATTGTTGGGACAATAAATGGAGCGTGTGTGGTAGCGCTAGTACGCCAATCACGATGAGGCTCGGCGCGATATCAACCAGTACATCATCGCTTTCTACAATCCAGTGCGCTTGCACTCCACGCTGGGTTATCTGTCGCCCGCCGCCTGCGAGGCGAAACCGACAGCGAAAGAAGCTATCTGCCTGTCCGAAATTTATTGACCCATGCATCAAGACAGCGGACGTGCCGCCACTCACACCGCGACTTAACAATGCAACTCTTACGGGGCATCATCTCGACGACGTAGCCGTCGCTCAGGTCACGGCGCCGCGCGTGGCGAATTCAGGCGCACGCCAGGTTTCTTCGGTAAGCACTTGGCGCAGATGCTCAACGGCATCCCACACATCCACGTGGCGCGTATACAGCGGTGTAAAACCGAAGCGCAACACATGCGGCTCCCGATAGTCGCCGATCACGCCGCGCGCGATCAACGCCTGCATCACCTCGTAGCCGTGCGGATGCTCGAAGCTCGCGTGCGACCCGCGTTGCGCATGCGCGCGAGGCGTGACGAGCGTGAGCGGAAATTCCTTGCAACGCGTCTCGATCAGTTCGATGAAAAGGTCGGTCAGCGCAAGCGACTTTTGGCGGATCGCCAGCATGTCGGTTTGCAGGAATACATCGAGTCCACATTCGACCAGCGCCATCGAAACCATCGGCTGCGTGCCGCACAAAAAGCGGCCGATGCCGTCGTCGGCGATATATGTCGGGTTCATCACAAACGGCGCACGATGCCCCCACCAGCCTGACAGCGGCTGCTCGAACTCACTCTGATGACGATGCGGCACCCACGCGAACGCAGGCGAACCGGGACCGCCGTTCAGATACTTGTATGTGCAGCCGACCGCGCAATCCGCGCCGACACCATTCAGATCGACGGGCACGGCGCCCGCCGAGTGCGCGAGATCCCACAGCACTAGCGCGCCCCTGTCGTGAACCAGCTTCGTCAGTGCGGCCATGTCGTGCATGTAGCCAGTGCGGTAGTTGACGTGAGTGATCATCGCGACGGCGACGTCGTCGGTGATCGCCGCGGACAGCTCGGACGGATCGTCGACGAGGCGAAGTTCATAGCCGCGATCCAACTGCTTGATCAGCCCTTGCGCGATATACAGATCAGTCGGGAAATTCGAGCGTTCCGACACGATCACGCGGCGCTTCGGGTCGCGCTTGTCCTGCATCCGCAGAACTGCCGACAACGTCTTGAATAAGTTGATCGAAATCGTATCGGTGACGACGACTTCGTTGTGCGCTGCACCGATTAGTGTCGCAAGCTTGTCGCCCAGTCGCCGCGGCAGCGAAAACCAGCCAGCCGCGTTCCAGCTGCGGATTAGCCCTTCGCCCCATTCGGCGCCGATGACGGTCTGCGCCCGCTGTGCAGCCGCGACGGGCGGCACGCCGAGCGAGTTGCCGTCCAGATAGATGACGTTCGGAGAGAGCGCGAACTGGTCGCGCAAGAGTGCGAGGGGGTCGGCCGCATCGAGTGCGAGTGCTTCTTCACGTTGATTCATGATAGTCCGCTCTTGTCATTCGAAAGAGGGCGCGTTCGTGCGGAACGCGGTGATGCGGTTGCATTGGTTTCAATGCCTGCGTACCGCAGGTTTGTTGCACAAATGACGCCGGAAAAACACCATCCCCGTTACCTCGCAATCTTGAATACCGACACGGCGTCCTGCAGCCTGGTGGCCTGCTCATCGAGGGAAAATGCCGCCGCAGTGGACTGCTCCACCAGCGCAGCATTTTGCTGGGTAACCTCGTCCATCTGCAGGACCGCCTGATTCACCTGCTCGATGCCTCGGCTTTGCTGCTCCGACGCGATAGCGATTTCACCGACGATGCCTGAGACCTGCTTGATCGCCTGCTTAACATCATCCATCGTCACACCGACCGCGCTTGCCTGCTTCGCCGCGTGGTCAATCGCTTGGACCGATGAATCGATCAACTCCTTTATTTCCTTCGCGGCTGCAGCCGAACGCTGTGCAAGGCCGCGCACTGCACTCGCAACGACGGCGAAGCCCCGACCTTGATCACCGGCGCGCGCCGCCTCCACTGCAGCATTCAGCGCAAGAATATTGGTCTGGAAGGCAATCCCTTCTATAACAGCCGTAATTTCCGAAATCTGCATCGAGCTGCTGTTCATCTTTCCAATCGCACGGACCATATCCTGCACAGCATCGTTGCTCTCGTCGGCTATGACGGCTGCCTTCATTGCGAGATGATTGGCTTGCGACGCGTTGTCAGCATTCTGTCTGACTGTCTCCGTCAGCTGCGTCATGCTGGCAGCCGTTTCTTCGAGCGACGCCGCTTGAGCCTCGGTACGTGCAGATAGATCAGCATTACCACTAGCAATCTCTCGCGACGTTACCGTTACTGCATCGGTGGTCGCGTGGATGCCAGTGATGAATTTCGCTAGCTGGCTGTTCATCTTCCGCAATGATTGCATCAAACGTCCGACCTCATCCCGGCCGTAACTTTCGATACGTGAGGTCAGGTCTCCGCACGCGACGGTCTCCGCCACGGAGACTGACTTACGCAGGGGAAGGACAATGGTCCTCGTGATCAAGAATGCGGTGAGAGAGCCCGTCGCAAGCGCTAGTCCAATCAACCCAATTGTGACTTCTACGGCCAGCCGGTAGTCCTCTGCTGCAGTGGTTCGAGCAATTTGGCTTCCGTTGCTGGTGAGTTGGACTTCCGCCTCGATCAATTTGGCGACAGCGGTGAACGCATCGGCAGCCCCCCCCGTCGCGAGCGAGCGGGCCGAGGCAAAACTTCCCTCACCCTGTTCGGAAAGCGAAAGCAGTCTGTTATCCATTTCCAGATAGGATTTCCACGCCTTCCGGGTTTGCTGGTTGAGCTGATCCTCTTTCGCTGACGAGATGAGTCGCCCATATGCTTCGATTTTCGCGTCGAGTGTGCGAAGCGCAAAGTCCCTCATGATGCGCTGGGATGCTTTTTGCACGGGATCCGTTTCAAGCACACTTCGTAGCGTTGACTTGCGAACGTTGTTTGCCCATGTACGAATGTCCCCAAGCACAGCGACTTTCGGCAGCCAGCTATCGGCAAACTGAACTGCCCCGTTGTGCACCCGAGCTGTCTGGAACAGGGCGACGGAGCCTGTCACGCAAAGAAGGATTAGCACGAGCGCAAAGCCAGCGCCAAGTCGGACGCCAATTCGGACGTTAGCAAGAAGGTTTCGCATAACGGGATCTGTCTGAGCGAAAATGCAAAAGCGCTGGAGTCCACGACCGATGGTGCCATTCCCGGTCGATTCCTCCAGCTTCTGCGGAAGACATCCTAGAACTTGTGCCGGATTCCCGTTACCGCCACGAACTGATTACCCGTTGAGGAGGCTGAGAAACCCGTGATGTTCGCGACCGCCGATTTGTCAGTAGAGTCCGTTCCCGTCGCATGCTGGTAAATCGCGGAAATATAGACGTCGGTCCGCTTCGACAGGAAATAATCGACACCTGCGTCGACCTGGTGATAGGCCGCGTGATTGACGCCGTAGCCCTTCGTATAGTCGTAGGAGATACCCAGATTCAGCGCGGGGGTCACGAGATACTTGAAGCTGACCTCAGCATTGTGGAACGCGGCGTTGCCATGATAGTGTAGCGAATTCAGGGCACTTAGTGCGCCAAGACCCCGGAACTGGGTGTTGGTGTACATGGCACCAAGCGTGGCCTGTCCTAGCTGATATGCTGCGCCCGCTGCAATGATCTGCTGCGTGCGCGCTGACGCATAGCCCGAATAGACGGTACTGGCAGTCATGTTCGACGCTGTCGTGCTGGACGTCGAATTGTTGCCGAAGAACGAGAAGTTCGGGTCTCGCACATTCAGGTATGCTGCGCCGAAGGAAAGCGGACCGTTGTCGTAACCTGCGCCGAGGGACCAGATCTGGTTGGTGCCAAGGTGGCCGGCAACGCCACCCAAGCTGTACAGTCCGCCGAATTTCAGGCCTGCGTAGTCGACGCTCCTGAACTTGATTGCGTTGTTCACCCGATTGGTGTTCTGGAGGTTGTCAAGATCACCGGGGTGCGCGCCATAGCCCGTTGCCCACTGTGCAGCGGATTCAAAGCGCGCCGTGTAATCCACTACCGCATCGTACTGGCGGCCCAGTGTGACGGAGCCGAAGCGATCCGATGCCAGTCCGACGTAGGCCTGGCGACCGAACAGGTCTCCGCCTTGCAGCAGTTTTCCGTTGGTCACGCTAAAGCCGTTCTCGACGGTGAACAGCGTCTTGAGTCCATTGCCGAGGTCTTCGACGCCACGCAGCCCCCATCGGCTGCCTTGCATGTTGCCGCTCGCCAGCGTGTAGAGCTTTTGACCGCCGGAATTATTATTGAAAGCGAAGCCCGCATCGACAATGCCATACAGCGATACGCTGCTTTGTGCGTAGGCGTGACCAAATAAGGACATTATTGCCGCGCCGGCAAGCAGACTCTTTCTCACAGTGATCTCCAGGTGAATTTGAACAGACGGAATAGACGCTTCGCGTGTGACCCGCGATGTCAGCGTTGGCGCACTCTACCGCCTCTGTTCTCCTGGCGTATTCGAAATCAAACAAACTCGCTTTGCGCCTTTCGCAAAGCTTTGCTATGCCGTGGGGGGATGCCGATCGTTTGTCCGCTGCAGGTCTGCGACCAGATGATCGAGACAGAGGGTGGCGAGCCCGGTCAATGGGCGCGTCGATGACGTTTTGACCTGCAGGCGACGCTGTTGCAGCAGTGCATTGGCGAACGGGATTGCGACCAGACCGTCGGAATCCATGCGGTTCGCGACCGAGACAAAGCCAGTCAGCATGATGGCGTTCGGAATCACCTGGGTAAACCGGTACAGTGACGCGACGTAGCGGCTCGTGATCGGTGTCACAACCTCAAATCCTTCAACGTTGCAGGCGATGTCAAACAACTGGCGAACCGTCGTACCGGTGTCCTGCAACAAAACCGGGTAGAGGTGGAGGTCTGGCAATGTAAGCGATTTTTGACCCGCAAGCGGGTGGTCTCTCGACATCAGCGCCATGACGGGCGCGGGAAGCGTAAGACGAGCAACCACATCCGGTTCGGGCTTCAGGCTGAACGAAAGCGCGATCGACGCATCCCCATCGACCAGCATGCGGCTTGCGTTATCAGACGATGTGACCTCGATCACGACCACGGCCTCTGGGTACAGCTTGTAGAACGCTGCGAGCGAGTTCGGCAGGAAATCGAGGGCAAAGCCTTCGGTGCATGCAATCTTGATCTTGCGCTGTCGCCGCCTCTGGTCGCCTTGAATCGCGCTCATCACGGCCTCGGCATCCGTAAGGCTATTTTGCGCATAGCGCAACAGCATTCGGCCAGCGTCAGACAGCACCATGCCACGCGCGTGTCGTTCGAAAAGCGGCGCGCCGACGTCGCCTTCGAGCTTCGCGATATGGCGGCTCAACGCTGATACAGTTGCGCCGAGCTTTTCGGTGGCAGCCGTCAGCGATCCACTCTGTGCCACGACTGAGAAGTAATACAGCGACGAATCCAGCAGGTTGCGCATTTCGGACCTGGCATACAGGGTTGCGATTTCCGCAAATATACGTTGATTGATTGCGAATACAAAAGATTGTTTACCCGGGTACTCTGGGGACATCGATTCTTTGATTCCAGAACATGAGCCGCTCAGAAGCCATCTCGCACGTCTCCCGTCACTTCGAAAGCGGAGCGTTCCAAGCGGTATTGCGCCGTCGCGTCGGCCTTCGCACGGAGAGCCAGAACCCGGATGCACAGGCTGCGCTGACTGGCTATTTGTCCGACGAGATCGCTCCCGCGCTAGGCGCTATGGGATTCACGTGCGACATCGTGGAAAACCCTGAAGCAGGCATGCCGCCGATGCTGATCGGCGAGCGCGTGGAAGCGGTCGGACTGCCCACGGTGCTGATCTACGGTCACGGCGACGTAGTCAACGGCGACGCAGCCAACTGGACAGACGCGCGTTCCCCGTGGGAGCTGTGCACAGACGGGGACAGCTGGTACGGCCGCGGCACGGCAGACAACAAGGGGCAACATTCGATCAATCTGGCGGCTCTTGCGTCGGTACTTGCCACGCGCGGCAGGCTTGGCTTCAACGCGAAGGTGATCATCGAAATGGGGGAAGAAGTCGGGTCGCCGGGACTCGACGCGGTATGCGCGCGGTATGCGGACCGGCTGGCTGCCGATCTGCTCATCGCCTCCGACGGACCGCGACAACGCGCTGCTGCACCGACGATGTTTCTTGGGTCGCGAGGCGCATTGCATTTCCGGCTGCGCGTGTCGAATGCATTTGGCGCGCGTCACTCGGGCAACTGGGGCGGCGTGCTGGCTAATCCCGCGACCGTGCTGGCGAATGCGCTTGCGAGCCTTGTTGATGGCAGTGGCCGGATTCGCGTCAACGGCCTGTTGCCGCCGCCGATTCCGCCGCGCGTGCGCGAGCTCGTCGCGAGTCTCGAAGTGGGTGCCGACGAAGGCGATCCGCCGTTGTCACAGGGGTGGGGCGAACCCGGTCTTAGTGATGCGGAGCGGGTGTACGCATGGAACACGCTGGAAGTGCTGGCGATGCAGGCAGGCAACGTCGGCCGGCCAGTCAGCGCGATTCCGGGCAGCGCGGAAGCGGTGTGCCAGTTGCGCTTCGTGGTCGGCACGGATTGGTTGAACGCGCGCGAATTGCTGATCGCGCATTTGCGCCGCGAAGGTTTCGAGAACGTCGACGTGACGATCGAAGCGTCGGGCAGCGCGACGCGGCTCGATCCTGATCATCCGTGGTCGAAGTGGGCGGAAGCCTCGATTGCAGCAACCTCTGGCAAGCCGGTGACCATCCTGCCGAATCTCGGCGGCACGATCCCTAACGAGTGCTTCGCGACGACGCTGGGTCTCGCGACTGTCTGGATCCCGCACTCTTATCCGAACTGCCGCCAGCACGCTCCCGATGAACATCTGCTGGGGAGTGTTGCGCACGAGTCGCTGCAAATCATGGCCGGCCTGTTCTGGGATATGGGGGAATCGGGGCACACGGTTCGCGAGACGCTCCGGGCTTCGACGAAGCGCTAATGGCAGTAGTCCCACTCTCAAGCAGTCTTTCTTCCGGGTCTCAAGATCATGCAATCTGTTGCTACTGAAGGACGTGCTGTGCGCCAGGACAACCGGCCACTGAAGCGCCTTATCGTCGCGAGCAGCGTCGGCAACGCGCTCGAATGGTTTGACTTCGCAGCGTATGGCTTCTTCGCCGTCACGCTGTCGAAGCTCTTTTTCCCCGCGCATGACGAAACGGTGTCGCTGCTGCTGACCTTCGGCACGTTCGGGCTTTCGTATATTTTCCGTCCGCTCGGCGCGCTGGTTCTCGGACGCTATGCGGACCGGCACGGCCGCAAGGCGGGACTGCTCGCATCGCTTTGGCTCACCACGCTCGGCACGCTGATCTGTGCGCTGATTCCGACCTACGCAAGCATCGGCCTGGGCGCGCCCATTGGCCTCATGCTGGCGCGCGTGCTGATCTCCTTTTCGACAGGCGGCGAGTTCGGCAGCGGCACCGCGCTGATGATCGAACAGAAGTCCACACGAAAGTCTTTCCTTGGAAGTTGGCAGTTTTCGAGCCAGGGTATGGCCACAGTGCTTGCTTCGTTCGCGGGCCTCGCACTCAGCAGCCAGCTTTCGACGGATCAGATCGAAGCGTGGGGATGGCGCGTTCCATTTGCTTTCGGCCTTTTGGTAGCGCCCGTCGGTCTCTATATTCGCCGTCACATTGACGACACGCTGCAGCCTTCAGCGGCGAAACATGCAGCGCCCATTCGAGATCTGCTCGTGAGTCACAAGGGGCGCGTCCTGCTTGCGGCAGGCATCATGGCGGTGTCCACGGCGGCCAGTTATCTGATGATTCTCTTTATGCCGACGTATGCCGTGAAGCAGTTGCATCTGCCAGCGTCGACGGGTTTTGCGGCGACGGTGCTGACGGGCGCGATCCTGATGGTGTTAACGCCGTTCATGGGGCATCTCGCCGACAAATATGGACGCAGCCGGATGATGACGGTCTCCGCGCTTCTCACGCTGCTGACCATCTATCCCTGCTTCCGATGGCTACTGGCGGCGCCCTCTCTGTCAGTGCTGATGTCGATAATGATGCTGGCGGGCGTGTTGAAGGCAATCTACTTCGGTCCGCTCGCAGCGGTGCTGTCGTCGCTCTTTCCCGCCTCGCTGCGCAGCACGGGACTCGGCTTCAGCTATAACATCGGCGTCATGGTGTTTGGAGGATTCACGCCGTGGCTCGTGACGGCCATGATCGGCTGGACGCATGATCCCGTATCGCCGAGCATCTATCTGATGGGCTGCGCCGTGCTCAGCCTCGTATGCATCGGCATCTATCATCGGTTCATCGTCAAACACATCTAGTTCGAAGCGAAGCGCTGACATGACTTTATTTTCTACCGCGCAGGACAGTGACTTCAGTGGCTGGATGATGTACCACTCGGTTGGTGTATTCCCCGGCCAACGGGAGGCCGTGACGGCGGCGCTCGCACGCTTCACATCCGACTGGTATGCACCCGACGAACGACGCTGGAGCGTCGGGCTCGGTGCGCGTGACGCGCTGCTGTCGAACTGGGCGACGCTGATCGGCGCAGACGCCGCGCACGTATTCGGCGCGCAAAATGTCACCGACGTCTTCGCACGTTTCATCGACGGTCTCGACGATGCGGCCTTGCGCGCACGCACGGTGCTGATTGCCGCCGACTGTTTTCCGAGCCTGCACTTCCTGTTGAACGGTGTTGCGGCACGGCGCGGCTTCACGTTGAAAACGGTGCCGGTGCGCGCCGGTGAAGCCTACGTTCGCGACGAGGACTTCGTCGCGGCGTGGGATGCGCATGTTGGGCTTGCGCTGATCACGTGGGTATCGTCGCTGACGTCCAAACGCGTCGATCTGGCCGCGCTCGCTGCGCACGCGCGAACCACGGGCAGCCTTGTCGCGGTCGACATCACGCAGGGCGCGGGCATCCTGCCGTTCAATCTGCGTGAGATACCGTTCGATTTCGTCTGCGGCTCCACGCTCAAATGGCTGTGCGGCGCGCCGGGATCGGGTCTTGGGTATGTCGCGCCGCATCTGCTGACGTCCGCCGTCACACCTTGCGTGCGCGGCTGGTTCAGTCAGGCCGACCCGTTCAACTGGAACCTCGATGCGTTTTCGTATGCGCCCGACGCACGCCGGTTCGACACGGGCACACCGTCGCTGCTGCCGTTCGTCGCATCGAAGCCGGGCTTCGACTGGCTGCTTGCGCAGCCGCCGGGCAAGCTGCGCGCGCAGAACCTGTCGTTGTGCCATCAACTTGTCGAAATCACCGACGGTCTCGGCTACGCGCTGTTGTCGCCACGCGACGATGCATCTCGCGGTGGCAGTGTCATGGTGCGGACGCCCGCACATCTGGATCCTCAGGAGGTCGTGGCGAAGCTCGCTTCGCAGCATATCCTGGTCGACTCGCGCGGCCGCACGTTGCGTCTGTCGCCCGGTGCGTGCACGACGGTGGCGGGCATCGAACGTCTCGCTGCGCGGCTGCCGCGATGAAAGCGAAAGCGCCGCATGTAGTGCGGTCAAATGCGCCGCGCGCAGAAGGCGTGTCGTGCGTCCTGACGGGGCCGCCCCGGATGCCAGTTGCTGCACCGCTGCATTTGTGAAACCCCGCTCTTCAGCTCAGGATCATGATCATGACCAGTCCATCGTTTCTTCCCGCTCCGCTGACCGGTATTCGCGGCTTTCTCGTCCCGATGTCGTGTACCGATCTGGCCGCGACGACGCAGTTCTTTATCGAACATCTCGGCTTCCGCATCGATGCCATTTTTCCCGCTGACAGTCCTCGCACGGCGATCCTGTCGGGCTGCAATATCAGGTTGCGCCTCAGTGTAGACCTCGTCGGCGGGGTGACGAAGCTCGACGTGCTGTGCGACGACGAGTTTCAACTCGGCGACGATACGCGAACACTGACCGCGCCGAACGGCGTCGAGGTCAGGCTCGTCCCGGCCGAGCCTCGCATGAAGCAGCCTGTCAACAGACAGGAACTCGTGTTGTCTCGTGCGCAGGATGGGGCACCGTGGACCGTCGGTCGTGCGGGCCTGCGTTACCGCGACCTGCTGCCAAACCGGCACGGAGGTGCGTTTATCGCATCACATATTCGGATCCTCGGTGGCGGCCCCGTTCCCGATTACGTGCACTTCCACAAGATCCGTTTTCAGACGATTTTCTGCCGCAAGGGCTGGGTTCGGGTCGTCTACGAGGGGCAAGGCGATCCGTTCATTCTGGAAGCGGGCGATTGCGTGCTTCAGCCGCCGGAGATCCGGCACCGCGTGCTGGAAAGTTCGGCCGGGGCAGAGGTGATCGAAATCGGTAGTCCGGCCGAACATATCACGATGGCCGACCACGATATGGCGCTTCCTTCGGCTGTCTATGATCCCGCCCACGATTTCAACGGTCAGCGCTTTGTTCGGCATGTCGCAAAGAACGGCACGTGGAGTCCGTGGAAATCGCCGGGTTTCGTCGTAACGGACACGGGTATCGGTGCGGCAACGAACGGCCTCGCGGGCGTGCGCGTGGTGCGCCCGCAAGGCGAGGGCAAGGTCGTTTCGCGCATGCACGATACGGAGTTCTGCTTTTTCTTCGTGCTCGCAGGAACTCTCGATGTCGTGCAAGGCGACGACCAATGGCATCTTCGAGCAGACGACAGCATTGCGATCCCCGGCATGCTTCCCTATGCGTTTAAGCACTGCAGCGCCGATTTGGAACTGCTCGAAGTGACCTTGCCAGCCGACTTCTCACTCGCGTGAGCAGTCGCTCGTGTTCGAGCACGAGATCGTCGCCGTAGTTTGAGCGCGTGATTCCCGTTGCGCTCGATGTGACCGGGGGGGAGGGTGTGGCTACGCTGCGCGTTCCGCCTCGGGTCTCGCGTTGCCTGTCAACAATGTGCGCGCATGAACCGCCTGCGGTCGTTTATCGCGGTGCAGAATACTGACGATGTGCGGGCCGAAATGGAAGTCAATTACTTCGGCGTTGCGACACCAAACGCTTTCACTGCGCCGCACGCGTTCATGCCTGACATGCTCGCCGCGACGGTGTCCCCTTCGCGCACCTTGGCGTTATTGCGGAGCGTGCTCGATACGAGCGGCCGACCGTCTCTGGCATCCGGACGGCGAGGAAGATGCCACCGTCATGCCGCGCCTCGTCGAGGTATACGGCCAGCAGAAAGCCGAGTGGATGATGCATCGGCTGCGCAACCTGAACGTCTATCCGAGCCTCGTTTTCATGGATCAGATCAGCTCTCAGTTGCGCATCGTGCGTCCAGTCGCCTGGAACAAGACGGAAGTCATCAGCCAGTGCATTGGCATAAAAGGCGAATCGGATCAGGATCGCGAAAACCGCATTCGTCAGTTCGAAGATTTTTTCAATGTCTCGGGAATGGGCGCGCCGGACGATCTCGTGGAATTCCGTGAGCAGCAGCGGGGCTTCCAGGCGCGCCTCGAGCGCCGGAGCGACATCTCGCGCGGCTACCACAAGTGGGTGTCAGGTGAAACGGCGAATACGCGCTTGCTCGGCATTGCGCCTGTGCTCTGCGGCACGGAGCTGACGCAGGAGGGGCTTTACGTCAATCAGCATGGCGCCTGGCAGGCGTTTCTCATGAGGGGCCTCGCACAACAATCGAACGTCGGGAAGGAAGCCATGAATCATGGCCGTCACGCAAACGCTACAGCAATCGGTCGAGCAATTTCTGTATCGCGAGGCCGAGCTTTGCGATGCGCAGAGTTGGGACGAGTACCTCGAGCTCTTCGACGAAAACAGCACATTTCACGTGCCTCAATGGGACTCCGAGCACGTGTACACGACCGACCCGAGGCGCAGCATGTCGCTGATCTACTACGCGAACCGAACGGGGCTCGAGGACCGTGTGTTTCGGCTGCGCACTGGCAAGTCTGCGGCCTCCACGCCGCTGCCACGTACACCTGCATCAGATCACCAACGTGCGTATCGCCGAATGTGAGCACGGGGAACTGGAAGTGAAGGCCAACTGGGCGACCTTTTACGCGCGGCACGGCGTGGCTGAACACTTCTTCGGGCGCGCTACCTACCAGCTGCAGCCTGCGGGCGGTAGCTGGAAGATCGCACGCAAGCACGTGCTGCTGCTGAACGACACGATCAACGCCGTGCTCGACTTCTATCATCTGCAGGCGGGAGTGCGCACAATGATCCATAAGGTCGCGTTCAGTTTTGCCGACGGCAAAACGGTGTTCTTCGACGTCCGTTCAGGCGAAATCCTCCTCGACGCCGCCCTCCGCAGCGGCGTGAACATTCCACTCGACTGCCGCGAAGGTGTGTGCGGGACCTGCCAGGGACGCTGCGAGTCGGGCAGCTACACGCAGGATTATGTCGGTGAAGAAGCACTGTCTCCGGACGATCTTGCCGTGCGTAAGATCTTGTCCTGTCAGACGCGCGTGCAGTCCGACGCCTCGTTCTACTTCGACTTCGATTCGAGCCTATGCGGCGCGGGGGGGAAGCGGGTGCTCACGGGCCAGGTTTCCGGCATCAGGCAGGTATCCGAAACGACGGCGATCCTGGATCTGGACGCAGGCGCTCACGCTGGACGCCTTGATTTTCTGCCGGGGCAGTACGCCCGCCTGAAGGTGCCGGGCACGGACGTGTGGCGTTCATATTCGTTCGCCAGCCGGCCCGCCCGCCGACGACAACCAGTTGCAGTTCCTCATTCGTCTGCTGCCCGACGGAGCGATGAGCAACTACATGCGCGAACGCTGCAGGCCAGGGCAGACGATTGATCTCGAGGCACCGCTCGGCACGTTCTATCTTCGGCAGGTGGGGGCGGCCGCTCGTGATGGTGGCGGGCGGAACTGGCCTGTCCGCATTTCTCGGGATGCTTGATGATCTCGCTCACAAGGGGGCGACCAGAAGGTGCATCTCTACTATGGTGTGACGAACGCGCGCGACCTGTGCGAACTCGATCGTTTGGGCTCTTACGCACAACGCATCGCAAACTTCGCGTGCGACATCGTGGTGACGAAACCTTCTGACGGGTGGCAGGGAAGGACTGGCCTCATTCCGGAGCATTTCGACCGCGGGATGATCGAATCAAACCCCTTCGACATGTACGTGTGCGGTCCGCCTCCGATGGTGGACGCTATCAGGGCATGGCTTGCGCGCGAAGGCGTAGGCGACCACCGACTCTACTACCAAATTCGCGGATAGCAACGGCGCGCAGCAGGTCCCTTGAGGTGGCGGCGCAGCACCCATTCAGGGTCTTTTTGTATTCTTTTCCGCGCCCGGGGGGGGTTACTATCGAGTGACCATCAGCCCTCAGTGACACGCCATGTACGCGCCTGCTCTCAACGACAGCCAAGGTATTGACGCGCTGCGTCACGACCTCGAAGGCGCGCAGGAATGGATGGCGTCGATCTGCGGACCGCATCGGTTGCAGGTACGGAGCCCGAAGAAACTGCAGTTCCACCATTCGGGCACGGTGTTGCGGTCGATGGCGAGCTCGTTGGGGTACGTGGAATACGGCACCGATGTCACCGTTTCCATACATAACGAGGCGCCGCTCAACTGCTATAGCCTGAGTCTGCCGCTTACCGGGCAGCAGGAACTGGCCGCGCATGGTCGTTTGTGGCTATCGGACCGGGACAACGGCCTCGTGTTGTCGCCGCATGAGAGGCAGGACCTTACGATCATGGGAAACTGCCGGAAGATCATCGTTGCGATCCCGAGCCAGGCCCTGCGTCAGGTGCTTGAAGATCTTCTGCGACGGCCGGTTGGTGTCCCGTTGACGTTCGAGCCGCAGATGAATGCCGCCGACGGCGATCAGGCAGCCTGGTGGCGCATGGTCAAGTTTCTGCTGAACGAGATGGGCCACGCCGCGCCGTTGCTCAATCATGAGCAGATGGTCGGAAATCTCGAGGAAGCGTTGATCAAGGGGCTGTTGCTCTGTCAGTCGCACAACTACTCGCAGGCGCTCGCGGGGGCCATGGGCCCCTCATGTCCGCACTATCTATTGCGAGCGAAGCAGTTCATCCACGACAACGCCCGTGAGGACATTGCGCTCGAAGACATCGAGCGCGCGGCCGGTGTGTCGCGCTACAAGCTGTTTGGTGGCTTTCGGCAACACTTCGGGCATGCGCCCATGGCATATCTGAAGTGGCATCGGCTCGAAGCAGTGCGGCGTGAGATTCTTTCCGACTGCTCCGAGCGTAACGTTTCTTCCATTGCGATGAGCTGGGGGTTTTCGCATCTCGGACGCTTTTCCAACGACTACAAGGCGCGTTTCGGCGAAACACCGTCGCAAACACTCAAGCGGGTGACAAGACGCTAAGTGAATATTAATTGCGTGTAGATTGCCAACTGTGATGACTGAGAGACAGTAGAGACGTCGCTCCGAGGTATACAGCGCCGTGGACCGCTCTGGCGTCATCCAGTACTGCTGGCTCGAGGAATTCGAAAATCATCATTGCGATTAATGAGGACGAGGACAAGGACGAGGAAGCGTCAATTTTTTGGTAGCAGTCGTCGGCCTTTTCGTGCATGTGTGGACCCGCCGCCTTTTGCAAGCTTCTTTTTCGTGATGCCGAAACGGTCTGCATGCATGTATCCGGCTTGCCAGATGGGCGGTTGCCGAAGCACGCCCGCAGCCTTGATGAGATCCGCGCAGCCCGTCCTTAGCAACATCGCGGCTTGCCACGAGTGGCAGCCGGCACGAAAAACAGGCTTCAGGATGCTGGTTCAACCTATTTCGTCATCGCTTTGAGAAGCTTCGCAAACCTGGGTGGGGGCTCCTTACCGGCGGCTTTGGGAGGTTATGTTGCCGCGCTTCTCGTCATATAGGTCACTTCGCTACTGAGCAGCGCCTGGATGATCCGCGCATTCCTGTTGGCCAGGGCGACCTCTGCGCAGTTATGGCCCGCGTCGAGCCATCAGCTCTTGAAGCCAGATGCTCTGAGGATCAATTTTTTTGGGGTGCATAGCGCGGAACTGGCCGAGCACCATGAATGAGCAAGGTCCGCAGGTATGTGTCGCCGCGTCGGCTGTTGCCGTGCAGGCGAGGCTTGCCGCCAGACGAATACTGTCGAGGCATGAGGCCGAGCCAGGCGGGCAGATGCCGGCCGTCGCGAAACTGCCTGGCATCCCCGACCGCGGCGACAACGGCCGTCGCGGTAGCGGGCCAATACCAGGGATCTTGGCGATCTTCCTGCAGAGCGCGGATTTCTTCATGAACGTCTGGGTGGATGCCTCGATGAGATGAACACGTTCCTGGCGCGCATGTGCTGCAGAAGTTCGGTGAGCAGCGTCTGGCAAAAGGAAGTCAGTTCGTCTGCGCTCGTACGTAGGAGTTCCGGTATCGCGCGCCTGAAGGCTTCCGGTGAGCGCGAAATGGCCAGCCCGCGCTCGCCGAGCAGGCCACGTATCTGGTTGATCAGCGCAGTACGGTGACGCAGCAGGATTGCGCGCATGCGGTGCGCCGCCTGGATGTCCTGTTGCTCAACCGATTTGATCGTCACGAAGCGCATGGTGGGCCGGCTGGCAGCCTCGACGATCGCCTCCGCATCGTTGCGGTCGCTCTTGTTCGTCTTGACGAACGGTGCGACATATTGCGGGCTGATCAGCCTGACTTCGATACCGATCGACTGGAAACACCTCCCCCAGTGGTGGGCCGTGCTGCATGCTTCCATGACGACCAACTTCGGGTTCAAGGCGCGTACGGCTTCGAAGAACGAGCTGCGCGAGACCTTCGACCGATGCACAACACGACGGCGACGATCAGCGCCATGGAGCTGGAAGATCTGTTTCGCTAGATCAATGCCGAGAACGTCGATTTCCATGGTGAACCTCCGCACGTCTGGGTGAGTGCGTTAGTGTCTCCCGGTGGGAGGCGCCGGGTCCATCGCGGTAAAATTTGGCGGTTCCTCCTAGGCGCCTTTAGCGGCACAACTCAGCCGGCGATCCAGACGATTATCGGCGGCCCTGGCGGCGACCTGCGGTGACCGCCTGCGAATGGCGCTATTCCCCTCGAAGCGAGAGGCGCTTGACGACTGCGGATTCGGCCCTTCGAGACACGTCCCAACGTGTGGCCGCTAACATGTGTTTAGCGGCCACCGCGCGTGGCGAGCTGTCAGCGTGCCGGCAATTGCCGTCGCGCAATCTCAGCAAAGTATCGCGATCCGACTGACAGTATGTCGTCGTTGAAATCGTAGGTAGCGTTGTGCAGAGGAACGCCGCCGTTTTGGGGCTCCGTTCCGTTGCCGATGAAGATGAAATTTCCCGGTACAACCTGCAGAAACGCACCGAAGTCCTCCGAGATCATCATAGGCTGAACGTTGGCGTCCACATTCTCCGCGCCCACGACATGCGAAGCGGCTGAAACCGCTACATCAACAAGCTCTGGTGTATTCACGGTCGGGACGAACTCATGCGTGTACTGGAAGTCGCACTCGGCTCTGTGTGTACGGCAGATGCCCTCACTGACTTCCCTCATCCGGATCATCAGCAGCTTCTGCACTTCTGGGGCGTAGCTGCGCGTGTCGCCTTTGATGATGACATTCGAAGGAATGACGTTTCTAAGACCGTCCGTAACTATCTCAGTACACGAGATGACTGCGGACAGGCTTGGGTCCAAATTGCGCGAAATAATCGTCTGGAGACCGAGCACAATTTGCGAGGCAATGACAATGGGGTCGACGCCCATATGAGGCCGTGCTGCGTGCGTGCCTCTTGCCTTGATGTGAATGACGAAGTTGTCTTCGCTGGCCATAATGCCGTTCGGACGTGTTGCGAAGCTGCCTGCGGGCATCCCGGGCATGTTGTGCGCGCCGAAAATGGCGTCGACAGGAAACCGTTCGAACAACCCTTCTTGCATCATCGCTTTCGCGCCACGTCCGTGTTCTTCGGCGGGCTGGAAAATGAAGCGAACCATGCCGTCAAAGTCTTTTCGCTCCGCGAGAAGTTGCGCTGCGCCGAGAATCATCGCCATGTGTCCGTCGTGACCGCATGCGTGCATTTTCCCCGGAATACACGATGCGTAAGGTCTGCCGGGCGCATTCTCGGTGATGTTTAGCGCATCCATTTCGGCGCGAAGGCCGATAACCCGTTTCCCGTTGCCAATCTTCAAGTTGGCGACCATCCCGGTTCCGCCAATGTTGCGATGAACCTCGAGGCCGAGTGTCTTCAGAACACTGGCAACGTAGTCCGATGTCTGTACTTCTTCGAAGCCTGTTTCGGGATTCTTGTGGAACTGATGTCGCCAGTTCTTCAGGCGCTCTTGTAGGGACATTTCCATGGTGCGGTCCTCGATTTGAGGCGGTGATTGGATGTCAGTGCTCGAGCGATTTTTGCCACTCGCTCTGGCGCGCAAGAACGGCTTCCGCCGACTCGCCAACGAGGTCTCGATACACTGCGGGCGCCGTGGCACCCTCGGTATTGATGGCCAGCACGTGTGAGTCGGGTCCAAGTCCTACCTGCTGGGCAAGGGACGGGTTTTGCATGAGCACGCTTAGGCCCGCGAATCCCGCGGCACCGGACTCTCCAACCACTAAAGGAGCGTCACGGTCGCTGCCAGCGGCAAGTGAACGCATTGCTGCCACCGCGTCATCGTCACTGATGGTCATGAAATGGTCGACGCACCGATCGAGAATTTTCCAGGCCAAGGGGGATGTCTCTCCGCAGGCGAGGCCGGCCATGACCGAATCAACGGAGCCAGTCGCTTTCGTGGCGTAGCCTGCGATGGCGCTTTGATAAAGACAGTCTGCCTGCTGAGGCTCGACGACAACGAATCGGGGACGCCGCGCTTCGGCGTGCTCCCAGAGATAACTCGCGACGCCTGCTGCGAGACCACCGACGCCTCCTTGCAGGAATACGTGGGTGATTGGTTGCGAAAGGGTGGAACTGCCGAGCTGCCGTATTGTTTCAGCGGCAATCACGCCATATCCCTGCATCACATCCCGAGGAATCGCTTCGTAGCCTTCGTAGGACGTGTCTGAGACAACGTGCCAACCATTTTGGGCCGCCAGTGCTGCCGCATGCTCAACCGATTCATCGTAGCTACCCGCGATGCGAATAATCTTCGCGCCGTACAAAGCGATGGCCTGCTCCCGTTCTACGCTGACGTTGGCGTGAAGGACGATGACACACCGACAACCGATGTCGCGTGCGGCGGCTGCCAATGACTTTCCGTGATTACCATCGGTGGCGCTGATAACAGTCAGGTTCGAAAACATCCCGGCATATTGCCCGCGAAGAAGGCCGGCCGGATTCAGGCTATGAGTGTGCCAGTGCCGAAGAATCAACCGCACGAGTGCGATGGGCGCGCCTAACGCTTTGAAGCTGCCAAGCGGCGAGCGGAAGCCTTCGTCCTTCAGGCTGATACGTGCGACGCCCAATGCTGCCGCGGCGTCCGGGAGGTCCCAGAGCGGCGTCGCTGAACGAGAGATCTGGTCCCAATCGGCTAGCCAGGCGCCGCTTTCGTCTGCTGCCCGAATGTTCAGAATGCTTTTGAGTTCATCTGGGTACGGCCCTTTGGACGCGCGGGAATTTGCAGTCAACATTGAGAAGAGCTCCAGGGAGGCATCCGATGTGCCGTATTTCTATTGCCAAAGTCCAAGTGCTGGCTCGGAGGAACAGCAGGAATAATATTGCAATGCTTTGTTTATTTGGGATCTAAAATTCGGCACAAATCGAGAAAATTTCTCGCATGGGGTGCTGCAGGCATTATGGCACCGCCGCACCCAACTGCGCGTTCGGGTTAGCGGACTACCGACTTGTCGTTCCAGACGTTGTTGTCAAACTGCCGTACCGTGATTGCACCGTTGCGGATGTCACCTGCTTCATCGAACTGAATGGGGCCCGTCACCCCGTCAACCTTCACCGACCGCAATTGCGCCAGGTAAACTTTCGGGTCGGTAGAGTTGGCTGCTTGCATAGCGGCTGCCATGGTCATGACTGCGTCGTATGCATAGGGAGCGTAAAGCTGAACCGGCGTCTTGAACCTTTGTTCGAACCGTTTGAAGAATGCCGGGCCTTGTGGCATCTGAGAAGGCGGTACGCCGGCGAGTGTGCAATACATATCGTTGGTCATTGATGAGCCGCCGAGGGCAATGAACTGCGGCGTGCACGCTTCGTCGCCGGCAATGAACTTGACCTTCATTCCGAGTCGACGCATTTGTTGTATAAAGGCGGCCGCCTGCGTGTCGCCACCCGTGAAAGCAACGGCATCAGGTCTGCGATTTTTGATCGTCGTGAGAACCGCCATCCAGTTGGTTGTCTTGTCGGTCCCGAATTCGCGGTCGACGACGGTACCGCCGGCGGACTGCACCGCCTTCTCAATCTGGTCAGCGAGGCCCTGGCCGTACGCTGTACGGTCGTCCACGATTGCAACCCTGGGAGCTTTCAGGTCTCGTACCAGATAAGTTCCGATGACCGAGCCTTGGCGGACATCGTTTGCGACCATTCGAAACACCGACTTGAGTCCTTGCTGGGTCAGCAATGGATTAGTAGCCGATTCGGTAATCATCGGAATTCCAGCGCCTGCGTAAATCCTCGAAGCGGGAATCGATGTGCCGGAGTTGGCATGCCCCACGACGCCGGCAACACGGTCGTCTACTAGCTTCTGCGCGACCGTCACTGCGGTCTTCGGGTCGGCGGCGTCATCTTGCGAATCTAGCTCGAAGGTGATCGAGTGGCCGGCGATTTTCAGCTTCCTGGTATTCAAGTCCTCGATTGCAAGCCGCACTCCGTTCTCGTCATCCTTTCCGATGTGTGCGAGCTCGCCAGTCAGAGGCGAAACTTGGCCAATTTTGACGGTAACGTCCGCGTCGGCCGCCGATGCAGATGCGCCAATTGAGACCGCCATCAACGTGTTGAAAAGTTGTCTGGTTTTCATGATCTTCGGTGGGAATACGAAACGGGGTGGGAGGGTGCCGAAGTCCCCAGCCGTCAGCTGCTCTAGCAGCGGTGACCGAAAGCACTTGACATGAACAGTTTATTGCGAGTAAACCGTTAGTATTTATTCTTTTGCGCCCACGTTTCGAGAAAAATTCTCATGTCGAATCTTCGAGATGTCGAGCTAGACGCTTTCGATTTGCGGATCCTCGCAATCGTGCAACGGAACAATCAGCTGCCCCATCGTGAGATCGGGCATGAAGTGAACCTGTCCGTCCCGTCCGTGGCGCGAAGGCTCCAGAAGCTTAGAAGTGCTGGCGTTATTGCTGCGGACCGCAGCTTACTGAATCCCGATGCGCTCGGTTCCCGGGTCACGATAATCACTCACGTTTCCGCGGAGAGTGAGGCGATAGAGTTGCTCGATGCGATGAAGGCACGGTTCGATGCCTGCGAGCAAGTCCAGCAGTGCTATTACGTGACCGGCGACGTCGACTTCATCCTGATTTTCTGCACGCGGGACATGGCGGAGTACACGGCCCTAACGCGGGCGCTGTTCTTCGCGGAGGGCAACGTTCGAAGCTTCCGTACCTTTGTCGCGATGGAGCGGGTCAAAATAACGCTCGATGTGCCACTCGGTCGGGCGCAGTAGGCCTGTCTCCCGGTTGCTCAACCACCCGCCCAGAAGTGCACATCTCTTCTTCAAGGTACGCTATCTACGCAACGAATAGGCCCGTCAACACGAACTGCACGAGCTTCGGCAATACGACCAACCACTTGGCACACTGAGTTGGCCGATACCCTTAGTCTTGCGTCCGTAGACGGTGTGACGGTGCTTCTGCTCCCGCGTGTACGCGATGTTCAACGCGCTATCCATGCAACCAGATTTCCAAACGCGCTTACGCAGGCGGCCGACGAAGTTTGAAAAAAGATTGATTGAAGAATTAAGTACCTCTCGCTCGGTACGTGCCGCTCAACTACACGCGAGGCGTCAACATATCCCTGTGCCATAGGCAGGACTACCTGTTACGTGAGCTACCGGTACGTGGCCTCGTTGAGTGCTCTCGCAAGCATGCGGATGTCTGCGGAATTGTCCGGCTCATTGTTGTCCGACTCATTGGCCGCCAGGCCCCCGAAAGAGCGTCGTGCGGAGCCCATGAAGAACTCCTCCAGATCGCGGTCCATGGCTCATACCTCGCAATTCACCACGTGAAAAGAGCACGTTGACACGCCGGACGAAGTTCGACAGGAGGCATGCGGCGGTAGGCGCCAAGGCTCTGTCGCGATAAGTTCGGACAACGTTGTTCAGGTATTTGATCTGGCGGATCTTGATGGGCGCTTCCCGTTCGGCGTTGATGGCGTGCAGGGCATCCAGATTGGCGCCGCTCTTATCCATAGTGATCGTCTCCGGCTCGCCGTTCTGGTCGATGGCTTTCTCGAAATAGCGACGGGCGGCAGCCTTGTCACGATGGGCTCGAAGCAGGAAATCCACCGTCTTTCCGGCCTTGTCCCCAGCGCGATAAAGGTATTTCCACTGGCCACGCACCTTGGCGTACGTCTCGTCCACCCGCCAGCTCTTGCCGACCGGGCGCTTGCAGCGGCGGAACGCCTTTTCAAGTACCGGCAGAAGCTTGATGGCACCGCCGGTGCACGGTCGAATGATCGACCGCGATCCCGCGCTCGGCCCTCATCTCCTGAAGATTGCGCAAGCTCAGCGGGTAGGCCACGTACCAACGCACGCACACCAACATTATCTCGAGCGGATAGTGCAACCGCTGCAGCACTTTGGCTACCGCCGGACTCAGGGCTTTCATTGTCGTTCACAGCATTCGGTAAGGTCCCGCAGCATACCAGCCTCTGCTATTGCAATAGAACCGAAAGGAATAACAAATGTCCGGCGTGGCAGAAAGGATAGCCGATGCGGGACTAAAGGCGAACGTGGTCTGTCGGCTACTCTGACGAGGGTCCCGGTCGCACAAACCCCTCATTGCCAATGGCGGGACGGGAACACATGACGAAGAGATGCGAGGTGGCCTTTCGCTTTCGACAACAGCCCAACGGGGACAGGCGGGATCTCTGGCCGTTCTATCTCACACGCAGACAACGCCAGTGGCTTGCATCGGTGCGTGAGCAGTGGGAGAAAACTGCGTCGTCCAGATTGCAAACCGCGAAGCGCGAATTATCGCCGAAAATTGCGAGCTTGCGTTTTGCAGTGCATACTTCGTGGAAAGCAAAGCAATTTCGCGAAAACCAGGCCTTGCCTCCCTCCACCGTACCGAGCGGGCGCCTTGATTGTCCACAGGTTCGCTGCGACCGGGGGCAGCGCGCGGGTACGCGATTGCAGCAGGATCGTCTGCGCGGCCGGATTCGGGTTCGACTAATCGGTTGCGGCCGACACTTCGATCAAGACGACTTTGCCGTTGGCCTGATACCGGCGATGTCCGAGACGGGCGACTCGCGCGCCCGGGCACGACGGCGTGCGTGCGGGGGGAGTGCCCGTGCGACCGTGTAGACATGGCCGCTCCGGGTTGTCGGTCGTGGAAGGGTGCATGTCGAATACGCGTCCACGATGCCACGGCTATGTCGATGAGGCCGGATGGTCCGGAAGTTTCACCTTGATTGTCGTGCCGGCTCCCGGCGAACTGATAACGTTGATCTGACCGCCCAGCATCAGAACGCGTTCTTCCATGCCCGCGAGTCCGAATGAACCCTTTTTGGCCGGCTGAACATCGAATCCTCGACCGTCGTCGCGCACTTCGAGCAGGCAGCAGTCCCCTGTCCGCTCCAGCATGATGACCACATGGGGCGCCGCTGCGTGGCGGGCGACATTGGTCAGCGCTTCCTGAACGAGGCGGAACAGCACGACAGCGCAGGGCTCGCTCACGACGATATTCTCGTCGGGCAAGTGCAGGCGGCATACCGTGCGACCGTTTCGGTTGAACTCGGCCGCAAGCCACTCGAGCCCCGCTGCAATGCCGGTGTCGAGTGCCGCAGGGCGCAGCGCCGCGATGACGCCCCTGACGACCTGCATGGTTTTGTCCACCAGCGCAATCAGCGCCTGCGTCTGCTCGACCAGTTCCGGGCGATCGTTGCCCAGTCGCATACGTAATGCCGACGCCTGCAGGCGAAGCGCGGTGAGGTGCTGTCCAAGTTCGTCGTGCATTTCACGCGCGATGTGCTTGCGCTCTTCCTCGCGAGCCATTTCGCGATGTGACGTGAGTTCCCGCAGCATCTCATAGGACTCGCGCAGGCGGCGCTCCGCCTCCTTGAGCACCGTCAGATCGATCACGAACGCGACGCCTTCCTTCCCACTGCCGTCGAATGCCGCGCGGCCGACCAGGACGGGCACACGACTGCCATCCTTCCTGAAGTATTCTTTTTCGGTCGGCTGAATGTCTCCCTGGTGCCCGATCTGCGCGAGAGCCCGTTCGCTGCTTTCGCGCCACTCCACTGGGGTCAGGTCTCGCCAGGGCAGACGACCTGAAACAAGATCCTCGCGGTCATATCCCACCATGCGCAGGAATGCCTCATTGGCCTCAAGGATGTCGCCCTCTGCGTTCCACACAATGATGCCGATGATATTGGCGTCGACGAGTCGCCGGATCCGGGCCTCGCGCTCCTTCAGGTCGCGGTACAGTCGGGTATTCTCGATCGAGGTTGCCGCTTGCGACGCGAGCAGCCGCAGCACGCCAATTCGCGCTGGCGAGAAGGCACGGGTGACTAGGTTGTTTTCGAGGTACAGGGCGCCGATAAGCCTGGCCTGATTCGTCAGGGGCAGACACACAATTGAGCGGGCTCGATGCTGGAGGATGTAGGCATCTGCAGCGAACGCGGACGAGCGTGTGGCATCGTCGAGAATGACGCTCTGGCCCGTTCGCAACACATGATAGAGGACCGACTCGGGTATCACGTTGGGGCTCGCGGGGTCATCGCGTAGTTGCACGCGGAGTGTGTCCCCCGCGATTTTGGCTTCCGCGACTATCCTTTGTCCGCCCGCGTCTGGAAGAATCAGCAATCCTCGCTCGGCGCCCGCCTGTTCGATCGCAGTGCGCATGACCATATCGATTAGCTTGTCCAGGACGATCTCTCCGGAAACGGCCTGCGACACCTTGATGACAGTAGCAAGGTCGAGGTGTTCAACGGGGGTGCCGATCGTGCTGCCCGGGCCGGGCGCTCGCTCTTCGTCCCCGAGAAGCGGATACAGCGCTTCAAGTTGGCGTACCTTGCCTTCGGCACCCCAGCGTTGGTAGCCCCGGCGTGCGTCCTGCAAATACACGCGGGCAATCCTGTCGAAGCCTCGCGCCGCGTAGAAGCCTGACGCGAGTTCATTGGCAAGTGCTTCGTTGTGTACGAAGCCATGTGTACGCGCCGAGCGCATGGCCTCTTCGTAGAGACGCATTGCTTCGACATCGCAGCCGTTCAGGCGAGCCAACTCGGCGCCCACCAGCGCCGCACGGGTTGCAAAATTCTCCGGACAGTTCTCTGCCCAGATCTCCAACTGCCGGTGATGTGCGGCGATCGCGTCGTGGTGCTGCTGTCGCTCCGCGGCCGGGGCACGGTCACAATGTGCGGCCCGTGCCAGTGCACCGAAGAAATGGTATTCGCTTTCCTCCAGGTGCGATGACGAACTCCACAGTAGCTGCTGCGCAATCAACGCCGCGTTGATGGCGGCCACATGGTGGCCTGCAAGGAATCGTCCCTGCAGTTTCCGGATCCAGTACCAGCACGCGGCCGTTGCGAGCGCGGGGTTTCCGGACAAATGCTGTTCCATACGAAGTTCGTTAAATTCGTCGTCGAAGTGACCGAATTTCAGCGTCGAGCCCCGGAGCATCCGGATCAGCGCGAGTTGCGTAGTGATGTTATCTACGACAAGACCGAAACGCGCCTTGCTGGCGAACGCGAGGCCCTGTTCGGCTTCGCGCTCGACCTCGACCAATGGTGCACCGGCGAAAAGCAGGTCTGATACGATATGGCAGCACGTATAGGCGCCAGACGGGACGTCCCCGATCCGGCTCGCTGCTTCGAATGCGCGGCGCAGCACCTCGCTACTAACGCACACATGTTTTGTCCAGCGCACGACATAGAGGGCGAAGCAGAGATATGTCACCGCCTCGAAGCGTTTGAGCCCACGGCGCTCGACCAGATCGAAGCCAAGCTGGCCGAACTGGATTCCAGCGTGGTAATCGCCAAAGCGTGGTCCAGCAATCCGCGGGAACATGACATACGCAAAACACGACGCATCGCAGTTGCCATGCTCCAGGCTAAGGCTGATCAGCTTGCATATGGCCAGGGAAGCCAGGTTCGCGTCAAAGAACCAGGCCGGCCTCTGGAGCTTGCTCAGCACGTTGGCGGTCGCGAGAGACGGCAGGTCCTTCATCAGAGGCAGATCGATGAGCGTCCCGATCGTCCTGCCGCCGAGCCGTGACCGGATGCTTTCGTACTCCTGTTGTACGTCGCTCTCTTCCGGATGCGCTAACCAGTCGATACCAACGCGCCGGAGATGCTCGAGACAGACGTCGACTGCGTGACCACTTTGGTCGAGGGTCAGATAGACATCCATTTGCAGACACGTGACCTGCGCCTGTTCGACCGTGGTCCTGGCACGGCTTGATAGCACGGCTAGTCGCTCTTGCGCGACCGATAACCGGCCGGTGAGGAATTCGCATTCGGCAAGGTTCAACTGCAGCGCAAAGACCAGATCGCGCCTGCGTTCCCAACAATCGTCCCGCATGAGGTCCGCACCGGCGCTCAGATAGGTGAGCGCCGATGCATAGGCTGTTGACGCTTTTGCCCGCTGGCCGGCGCTCAGGTTGAACCCGGCCAGCTGCTCACGCTCTTGCCGGGAGGTCACCAGCGCTGCGCCACGGTTCAGTTGTGTAACGATCTCGAAGATCGCCGCTTCACGTTTGTCAGCGGGCGTTAGCGCCGCGAGCAGGCGTCCGATACGCAGGTGGGCGCCGGCGCGCGAGTGCTCCGGGATCAATGAATACGCCGCTTCCTGTACGCGGTCGTGTGCGAACCGGTAGGCAAGTTCCAGTTGCTCGACCAGCCCTTGATCGACCGCTGGCTGCAGTAGCGCCCGGACCGCCTGCCTGGAGACCCCCAAAACCTTCGGTAACATCGCGACGGGGGCGGCGTTGCCAAGGCAGGCGAGCTGTTGCAACGCGCGCTGCGTTTCGATGGGCAAGCGCGCGAGCTTCGCGACCATCAGGTCCACTACGTTGTCGGTATATCCCTTGCTGTGAATGCTGGGCAGATCCCAGCGCCAGCAGGTCGCGTCATGGTCGAAGGTGACCAGATCGACATCAGCAAGCGTGTGCACGAACTGGATCACAAAAAACGGATTGCCGGCCGTTTTCTCATGCACGAGCGCGGCAAGCGGTGCGGCGCGTTCACGCTCGCAGCAAAGTGTTTCGGCAATCAGTTGCTCCACGTGCTCGCGGGCGAGCGGCTCAAGGGCAATTTCGTCAAGCCTTGCGCCTGTGGTCCTGACGGTTTGAAGTTTGCGCATTAGTGGATGCTCAGCATCAACTTCATTTGCGCGGTAGGCGCCGATCAGCATCAGGTATCGCTGGTCTGGGCGGATGAGGAGATCTTCCAGCAGGTCCAGCGTCGCGGCGTCGAGCCATTGCAGGTCATCGAGAAACAGGGCCAGCGGATGTTCACGTTGGGCGAAGACACCGATGAAGCGCCGGAAAACGAGCTTGAAGCGGCGTCGCTCCTCGTGAGGTTCGAGTTCCGGGACGGGTGGCGGATCGCCGATGATGAGCTTCAGTTCCGGGATCAGTTCGGTCATAAGGCGCGCATTCGGCCCTAGTGCCCCGATCAACGTGTCGCGCCAGATGGCCAGTTCCCTGTCGTGCTTGCCAAGGAGCGGTCGCACCAGCCCCTGAAAGGCTTGCACCAGTGTCGAGTAGGGTATGTCGCATTTGTACTGGTCGAACTTGCCCGACGCGAACAGCCCCCGCGGCGGTACAAGCGCCCTGTGCAATTGGTTGACGACTGCGGACTTGCCGATGCCGGAATAGCCGGACACCAGCACCAGCCCAGGCGTGCCGCTCGTGACGACGCGCTCGAACGCAGCGACCATGGCCTCTATCGCGCGCTCACGCCCGTAAAGCTTCTCGGGGATGCGAAGCTTGTCGGATGTATCACGTTCACCCAGCACGAAGGCATCGATGTGGTGCTGGCGCTGCCAATCGGACAGGCACCGCCGCAGATCATGCTCGACACCGGCCGCAGTCTGATAGCGTTCCTCGGGAGTCTTGGCGAGCAGCTTCATGACAAGTTCCGAGACGACAGCCGGCACACTTGCTACCCGCGCGCCGGGCGGTACCGGGTTGCGTGCAACATGGCAATGTACCCACTCCATCGGATCGGCCGCGGTGAACGGCAGGGTCCCTGTGAGCATCTGATAGAGCGTGACTCCGAATGCGTAGAGGTCGCTGCGCGAATCGATCGAGCGGTTCATCCGCCCAGTCTGCTCAGGCGCCATATAGGCGAGGGTACCGACGATCGTTTCCGGCGGTTCCGGCGATTGCCGTTCATACGTGCGTCGAGAGGCGCTTCCAAAGCCAGTGAGCCGCACGTGGCCGTCGACGCAGTCCACCAGAATATGCGCAGGTTTGATGTCCTTATGCACGAGGCCGTGCTGATGGACTTTACCCAGCGCCGCTGCAATGCCCACAGCGAGGGACAACACATGTCCCACCTCGCCAGGTCCGCCGATTTGCCGCTCGAGCAGTTCGCCAAGCGGATCCTCGAGCACTAGTACCATCCGTGCGTCATCGCGCACCAGCTTCAAAGGGCGCGCTGCCCACTGACTGTTGAGTACGTCCTTCAGCGCGAACTCGTGAGCGAGGCGTTCGAGAAGGGCGGTTGGGGGATGTTCGTCGGCGGGACGTACCACCAGCACACTGCCGGTGCTGCCGGTGGGCTGGACCCGGTAGAGCGTGAACTCGCCATCCTCGCGCAGTATGCTGGCGCTGCGATTTACGTCGGTACCGTGTAGGGAGTCCATCTGACGTAGTTTATCGTCGCGCTCGTGCCCGTCAATCAAGAGAGGCAACTCATTCGTCTGCTCATACAGCGGCGGACGTGCCCTTCAAGCACACTACACGGCAACATCTGTGGAGTCAGCAACGCGTGTAGAGCCAGGCGTTCTTCTCTAGAACCGCCTCAATCGGCCGTGCTGGAGCCGAATCAGTACTTTCATTTATTGGCTGGCTAGCCCATGTGGCGCGGCCTTGGTCGACACAGCCGTCCCTTCCAACGGCGGAACCTGAAGGGGCTCGATGAGGGCTATCGACTACGTCGCCGCCGGCCCCGGTATCAAGTCGTTCACGTCTACGGCGTCGACCGGCTTCTGATTGAGAAAGACCAGTACCCGGCGGCGCGTAGCACGGTAACGCACCGAGGCGCGTCAGCCCCGGCGACGTCGACGGACTACGTTGTTACATGTGGACTCGGATCAAGAGGGCAGCGGCGCGGCACGAGTACAAGGTGGACGATTCGGCCTCGCTAGGTTTGTCGACCTTGATCCGAAAATGTTGGCAAAATCGGCGGCCAGAACGGGCTTTCTTCTTTAGCAGGCTGTTGAAAAGCGCCCCGTCATGACGACCGAAGCCATGTTCAGGAGGCTTGCGCGTGTGATTTCCCGCTGAATTACCGGTTCGCCGCGCAATCTGCGCGGGGCATGCGCACGCATGCAACCCTTGTGGCGCGCAATCTTCGCGCCGTGTCGGCTCATCGCGTCGCTCCTTGCGGCACCACCCCTGGCATTCGGGCCATGCGGGTCAGATTGCTCGCAACCATCGTCAGCATGAAGTGCTGGTCGACGCGCTTGATGCCGCGATAGACCGTCTGCCGGATCCGTCCGATGGTCTTGCCCCAGCCGAAATGCTCTTCGATTCGTTTGCGGATGATCTGGCTAATCCGGTAGCCCGCATGCCGCGAAGTGCGACCGTCGATTGCGCTGCCGCTCCAACGCTCATCGTTGCGCGCGACATGCGGTGTCACGTTGCGAGCGCGGCAATCGTTCACGAATTCGCGGGTGTCATACGCCTTGTCGGCACCAACTGTCTTCGCATGAGCGCCTGGCACGCAATCGAGCAATTGCAACGCGCTGGCCCGCTCGGCGAAACCATCTGCGTGACTGACCACGGCGCCGACCACCAGCCCCGAGCGATTCTCCATCAGGATGTGCCCGTGGTAGCACAGGATGGCAGGGCTCTTGTGGCTCTTCTTGAACAATCGCGCCTCCGGATCAGTAGTCGACTCGTGCGTGGCATTCCTACGTCGCCCGCCTTTCCAGTCAGTGTTGGCGTTGCGGCCACCGCCGGCCGGCGGACCATCGTCCGGGCCGTCCTTGCTGCGGAAGCTCTTGTGACTGGCCCACGCCTGAATCAGCGTGCCGTCCACCGAGAAATGGTCTCTCGACAGCAAGCCCTGCTTGTCCGCCAGGCTCATGACTTCGGTGAAGAACGCTTCCACGACTTCATGCTCCAGCAGCCGGTCGCGGTTCTTCGAGAACACCGAGTGGTCCCACACGGCGTCCTCAATCGCTAGCCCGACAAACCAGCGGAACAGCAGTTTGTAGCGCATCTGCTCCATCAGCATGCGCTCGCTGCGCACCGAGTAGAACACCTGCAACAGCAGCGCCCGCATCAGCTTCTCAGGCGCAATCGAGACACGGCCGGTGTCCGCATAGATGACGCTGAACAGCCCGTTGAGTCGTTTCAACGCATCATTCACCAGCAACCGGATCGGTCGCAATGGGTGATCTGCCGGGACGAAGTCCTCCAGCTTGACCCTGCATCTCATCCATTCCGCGCATCGCATCCGCTACCAAAGATTATGAACACGATATCCATAACGCTCGTCCCTTTACACGGGATCCAAATTCAACAGCCTGTTAGGGAAGCTATAAACTGATCCACCTGTCTCGAGCGCTCCATCACTTTGTCGCGTGAGGCCGCCACGACTGACGAACCCAAGGCCTACGACGTGATCGCGCGACTCACTAGTCATCCAGCGCGACACGATTGCGTGAGGCATCTTCACCACGGTAAAGGCTCTGGAGCGCAAGCTGATGCGCTGTATCCGCGAGCACAACAAGAATCCCAAGCCGATTAAATGGAAGTACGACGATCCATCGCGGCGAATTCGACCAGTGCCATTTCAATGACGCAGTTGACTAGCGAGACGAAAAGGCCAGCAATGGTCGCGCTCATCAGGTTCGACAAAGTGACCGCAGTCAGCGCCCGCAGACCATATCGGCCGACGCGTCCGCGGATGTCCGGGTTGATCGCGCCGAAGCTACCAGTCAAGATTGCGATCGAGGAAAAATTGGCGAACCCGCACAATGCGAATGAGACAATCGCCAATGTTTTGGGCGTCAAGATTTGCAGCCCGCTTGCGGCAACCTGAGCTGTAGTTTGCAGGTACGGTGCCAAACCTGTATAAGCAACATACTCGTTCAAGATCAATTTCACGCCAATGAAGTTTCCGGCGATCGATGCGTCGTGTCAAGGTACGCCGATCACCCACGCAAGTGGTGAGAAGAGTAGCCCAAGCAGCGACTGCAAGGTTACATCGTGGAACCCGATGAAGGTTGCGATGCCTGAGACCATGTTATTGAGCAGGGCAATGAGACCAATGAAAGTGATCAGCATCGCCGCCACGTGCATTGCGATCTTCACGCCAACAGAACCGCCCGCGGCAACTGCATCGATGACGTTGGCAGCTAGCTTCTCATTGAACTCCAGTGAGTCGACTTCATTGTGATTCATCTCGGTAACCGGGCAGATTATCTTCCCGAAAAGGATACCGCCCGGTCCCGTCATGAAAGACGCCGCGATCAGAGGCTCTGTCACGATCAGGTTGGCGGGACGAGAAAGCCCCGATATAATGAGGATTACTTACATGGCCAGCGAATAAAATTGCTCGGCAGTAGTCAACTGGATCCCAGCGGCTTTCATCTGCCCCTTCCTGATCATATGCATCACTCGATGCCCGACAGGATGATGCGGGCGCAACGAAAATCCTTGAAGCCCATCATGGGTTTGACAATCCGTTTGATGGAGCGATGGTTCTGTTCGACAACGTTGTTCAGGTATTTGACCTTGCGGATCTTGATGGGCGCTTCCCGTTCGGCGTTGATGGCGTGCAGGGCATCCAGATTGGCGCCGCTCTTATCCATAGTGATCGTCTCCGACTCGCCGTTCTGGTCGATGGCTTTCTCGAAATAGCGACGGGCGGCAGCCTTGTCACGATGGGCTCGAAGCAGGAAATCCACCGTCTTTCCGGCCTTGTCCCCAGCGCGATAAAGGTGTTTCCACTGGCCACGCACCTTGGCGTACGTCTCGTCCACCGCCAGCTCTTGCCGGGGCGGCCAGTGGAAATGTTTGCACTGGGCCGCATGAAAAAACTGCTGCCCCACACAGTTTGTTCTGGCTGAACTACATATCAATTATTTTGATGTTAATTGTCTTGTGTCTCTCCTCCCAGGAGGCGAAACTTTATCTCGCGCGGGCAGTGTGCGGTAACCAAGTGGGCTCGCCAATGGTTGAAAGATTGATTCAGAGTAGTGGGCGGCACCTCTTAAATCAGTAGGATCAGGTATGGTCGTTGAGCCACTAGCTGCTCGGGAATGGTTCGGCACCTTGCTGATGTTAGGCGGTGCATCACATCGCGTTTCCAATATCTCCTTCGTAAATTTATATGGCAGAGCTCGCAAAAATTACCGATGACACCCTTGGTGCTGTGCAAATTTGGGGGTTCCATGGAGAATGCAATGTAAGGGACGTCGCGGCGGCTCTTGAGGAGATCGCTGCGGGGCTAAAGGGCGACGGGCATACAATTCACGTGATGTCGGGCACCCACGGCTGTTGCGTGGGGCGAGTCGGTGCTGTCGCAATGCGCGAGCAAAGGTTTTCGGAACAAGATCGGGCTCTTGCCCACCCCATGACGGCAGACAACAAGGCCATTGTTGTGGCTGTCCACGACTTCAATACGAACAAATTGCCGGCTCCCGACTATGTGTCCGCAGCGATGGCCAAGCTCAACAAGGACATCCGCGCGATCGTGGCAGAGACGCCCGGGATTCCTACATTCCTGCTCGCCTATTGCTGCAGTGCAGGCACGAAGTAGCAGCGATGGGTTCCGCGGGGTTTTGTCTTCAAGTCGCCCCGGGCATGCAGCCAATCCACTGCTCGCTCAGCCCGAGCCGGAGCGAATGAGCCGTCCGGCGCGGCCGGGCCAACTCAAGTCCGAAGCAAGTCGATGAAGCGCGACTGGCCCGTCATGCGGACGGCCGACGCGGCGCGCACTCGCACGTTCAGGAAAGCTGATCTGATCGCGGCGCTGTGTGATCGTGCGGGGCTAAGCCGGGAGGAGGCGACTGAAATGATCGAGGCGTTTTTCGAGACCCTACGCGCCACGCTGGCTGCCGGCGAAACGGTCAAGCTTGCCGGGTTCGGGGTCTTTGCGTTGCGTGACAAGCCACCGCGCCCCGGACGCAATCCGCAGACCGGCGTCGCTGCGCCCATTGCGGCACGCCGCATCGTAAAGTTTCGCGCCAGCGCGCAGCTGCAGGCGCGCGTGGAGCGGGATGACGCATGAAGAATGAAAGATCCCCCCCCAGGTCGCGCTGATTCGGGCAGCCCGTGCTGAGGCGAACAGTTGTGTGGGTGATCGCGTTCATTGACGGTGCAACGACCCGGTGGTGGGGCAGCATCAATGACTGGCAGCCGGACGAAACCCGTCTGAGCTCGGCGCCACGCTTGAGCGCTACCTTGGGCTCGTGGAAGCGTACCGGGCAGGCCGGGTGCCACAGCGCACGCACTCATGGTGTACCGCGACGGCACGTTCGCTTCGGTGATGCTGGGCGTCAGCACGCCTGAGGCCATCGGGTCTTACCCAGCAAGGCAGCGGAGGTGGCGCGCACGCGCAACGCCGCCCTTGGCTGAAGGCATGACCCGGCAGGGGCACTGAAGACTGATCGCCACTGCTTCGGCGCGTGAAACTCCCCCCAGAAATGCGAACGTATTGCACCGCCCCTGTCAGGACAGGCAAGTACATCCCGGCCGGTTTTCGGCCACAGGACAGGAACGTGACGTTTTCAAGTGGAGGCGCACGAAGGGAAGATGGAGAGCCCTCATAAAAACGGGGGAGAAGTCGGTGGGAAAACAGGCAAGGCACCCTGACGGCGGCGCGAGACAGCCTTTGAGGGACGGGGCTCAGTCAACCAGTCCCGTTGTTTTGATCGCCCAGCGGATGGAATTGGCCCGCAATCCGGCGACGGGCAAGGAGATCAACGAGGCGACAGGAATCATCCGGGTGAAGACGCCCCTCTGCAGGGTAGCAATGCCCGCGTCGGCTATTCAGCACGTTTCGTTTTTCCGCACCGTGCCCCGGTTCACGGTTCCATTCTTGACGGGAGAGGTCAACGCTCAGTCCACACGAATTTGCAACCCTGATGCTGGTTCGCCACGCAGCGGATCAGCTCGACATGAACCGCGCCGAACTGGACGCGCTCCTCGAACGGCAACTGGCGATGCTGGAACACGGCTCCGTGGGCAGGCGTCGCGCGCACCTGACGGAAAGGGGGCGGCCAGTCCTCGACGTGCTGCATCCGGACAGCGTTGAGCGGCGAAATCGCGCACCCGGGGCTAACGCAGGCGGCGATGCCAGGGACGGAGTTCCCAAGCCAGTGTTCGCCGCGACGGATTCCGCAATGCCGCAAGACGGAGGCTGAATACTGGTGTCCCGAATGACGACTACCGCGACGGCAGTCGCGCATATCAGGTGCAAGAAAAGGCAACGAAAATAGGGCGCTGGGCTGCACCGCGGCAAAGAGGATAACTAAGGATAACGACGGCCATTAGGAATCCCGCGTCCGCCCGGGCATTACTGCGCTACAACCCCGGCTCGCTGGCCGGGCTCCCGCATTCCGATACGGTCACAATAATCTACAGGAAGGCAGGAGGACGAAGATGTCGTCATTGCCGTCACCGGCGGATAATTGCTGCGTCATCCTGACGCTCACATGAGTCGAAGGACGATCCTCTGGAGCAGGGCCGGCAGGTCGCGTCGTGTATCGACCACGAGGTGAATGAAAACCGTGTCGTCCCGCACCTGGTAGATGATCCGGTTCCTGCCGCATAGGGCCTGCCGGAAACGCTCATCGACGAAGCCTTCGAGTTCGGCAGGAATATGGCCACTGTTGGGATACTGGCGAATCTGCGTGATGGTTTCCTGAATCTGCGCCGATGTCTGACGCCAGGTCTCCCATCCGAAGGTTCGGACAATGTAACTTCTCAGCTCGTCGATGCCGATCCGCGCGGTCGGCAGGACGCGGTACTTCAGCGGCGAGGCCGGCATCAGCGAAGTTTTTCCTGGCGGTCGAGTTCGTTGAGCTCCCCGAAGAATTCGTCGCCGTCGACATGGTCGTCGCGCTCGATATGCTTCTGGCCGATGGCCAGGAGCTTCAGCAGCGCGATGGTCTGCTGGGTCGCGTCGTAGGTTCGCACGTCCTGGACCACGAGTTTTGCTTCACCGTTCTGCGTGATGATGAGCGGCTCTCCCGAGTCGGTGAGGTCCTTGACGATCTGGGCGGCTTCGCTTTTGAGGTAGCTGATCGGCTTGACGTGATCGGCGAGGTGCATGGGGCGCTCCGTTGGGTCTAATAGGACTAAATATAGACCGTTATCGGTCACATCGCAACCGGTTACGAGGCTGGCAGCCGGCGTATTTAACATAATTAACATTATCGCAGTTTTATGTGTGGGGGCTACGTCCTAATGTCGTGTTCTGGCTATTTACAGATGTCGTGTTTTTGAGCGCTGGCAAGCTGGCAGACTGCTGCAACCGCTGCGGGGCCTGCCATGAAGCCGGACACGACGCTGGTGA
>NZ_JBFRCL010000069.1:0-47837 GCF_040965695.1 Paraburkholderia sp. BR10937 | reverse complement strand
CGGTGCCGCTCGGGCTCACGAATGCGTCGACGTACAGCAGGATCGCGAGCCAGTTCAGGTTCAGCGCGATCGCGAGTTCCGCGAACGGCGACTTGAAGTTGAACGTGTTCCAGCCCTTCGCGACGTCGGCCGGATTGACCGCGCCGATATAGGCGACCTGCAGCAGCACGTAGATCACGAGTGCGCAGAGGATCGAGCCGATGACTGCGAACGGCACGCTCTTCGCCGGATTGCGCGCCTCACCCGCGAGGTTGATCGGGCTCTGGAAGCCGTTGAACGCGAACACGATGCCGCTCGTGGCGACTGCCGTGAACACCGCCGACCAGCCGTACGGGGCGAACGAGGTCGTCTGGCCGAAGTTTTCCTGGTGGAAGCTGCCCGCCATCAGGCCAATGATCGTCAGACCCGGGATGATGAACTTGAAGATCGTGATCGCGCTGTTGGCACGCGCGAACAGCTTCACGCCCCAATAGTTGAGCATGAAGTAGATGATCACGAGAATCGCGGAGAGCCCGAGCCCTGAATGCGTCAACGAGCCGTCGACGAAGAGCGCGTGCGCCCACTCATAGGGCCAGGTGCTCATGTACTGGATCGAGGCTTCCGCTTCGATCGGGATCACCGAGACAATGGCGATCCAGTTTGCCCACGCGCTGATGAAGCCCACCAGTGCGCCGTGCGAGTAGCGGGCATAGCGGACCATACCGCCCGACTCCGGGAACATCGCACCGAGTTCGGCGTAGGTGAGCGCGATGGCCAGAATGACCACGGCGCCGATGACCCAGGCGCAAACCGCCGCCGGACCTGCAATTTTCGCCGCCTTCCACGCGCCGAACAGCCAGCCCGAACCGATGATCGACCCGAGGCCGGTGAACATCAGCGCGAACGGGCCGATGTTCCGTTGAATAGAACTTTTCACGTCTTCTCCTGTTTCAAGAGCAGATCGACACCGCGTTTATCCCGTCTGTTGTGCGGGCGGGTTTGCTGCGGTTGTCGTACCTCCACACAAAAGATTGCGCCTGTAGGCGCAACTTCTGCGCGGCGCGTAGTTTAACCGGTTGCACCATGGAAGGGCGTCAAAAACCACTGCCTAATACAAAAAAGTCATTTGCTTATCAAGCTTTGTAAGGGTTCGTTTCGACCCTGTAGCAAAAAAATACGAACTTTCCCGGGGACCTAGTTGACCTTCCTGCCATTTAGCCGTATAAAGTTCGGGCAGGATTTCAAGCGGCGAGTGTGAATTGGTCTTTCGTAGTTCGCCCATCAACGGTACTCCGGCTGGTCCCATACCCCTTCCTTGATTTTCGTGCACCTCTCGGGCTTCGGCCTTCATTCATTTTTAGGAAAGTAATATGGAAACCGGTACCGTCAAGTGGTTCAATGACGCTAAGGGCTTTGGCTTTATCACTCCGGACGGCGGCGGCGAAGACCTGTTCGCGCACTTCTCGGAAATCAAGGTTGACGGCTTCAAGACGCTGCAAGAGAACCAAAAGGTTCAATTCGAAGTCCGCACGGGCCCGAAGGGCAAGCAAGCTGCCAACATCAAGCCGGTCTAAGTACTGCGCTCATTGGTCTGCTACGGCTTACAGGACCTGAACGCAGCTTCTGCGTAGTGCCTGACTAGCAAGCTTACCGAAAAACCCCACGCTTCTTCCGGAAGGTGGGGTTTTTTCTCGTCTGGCGCTTTAGCGGGAGATTTAGGCGCCCCGCGCGTTTAGCCGAACAGGCGCTGCGCGTGAATGCCGAGGCCCGTCGCCACGCTGGCGAGACGGTCGCCGAACACGGCCTGCGACTGCGGAAACGCCTCCGCCAGCGCCTGCGTCAGGAACAAGAGGCCGGTCGAGCCACCCGTGAAGTAAAGCGCGCTCACCTGAGCCGGCGCGACACCCGCCGCCTGCACCGTTTCACGCGCGGCCTGCACGATGCGCCGCGTCTCCTCGCGCCCCGCCTCGACGAGTTGCGTGTCGCCAAAGGCCAGACGCAGGTCCGCCTCGACGGCTTCGAGGTCGATCATCGTCTCCCCACCCGCCGAAACGCCGATCTTCGCCTCCTCGGCGCGCGCCGTGAGCGCGTGACCCAGCCGCTCGTCGACCACCCGCATCAGCCGGTCGTGATGGCGTGTGTCGGTGTACAGATGGCGCATGAGCTTCAGCTCGGTCGCGCGCCTCGGCGTGTAGATCGTGTTGATGAGGTGCCACGTCGCCAGATCGAAATAGATGCGGTTCGGCACCTCGCGGCCTTCGGGGTCGAGCGACTGGTAGCCCAGTTCGCGCAGGATGGTCGCGAGTTCGACGCGGCGGTCGAAGTCGGTGCCCGCCACGTGCACGCCGTGGTGCGCGAGCACGTCGTCCTTGCGCTCGAGCCGCGTCATGCGATCAGGCCCCACGCGCACGAGCGAGAAGTCCGACGTACCGCCGCCAATGTCGGCGACGAGCACCAGGCCCTCTCGCGCGAGGCGCGACTCATAGTCGAACGCCGCCGCGATCGGCTCGTACTGGAACTCGATCTCGCGAAAGCCCACCCGACGCGCTGCGGCTTCGAGCTGGTCCTGGGCGAGCTGGTCGGCGCGCGGGTCTTCATCGACGAAGAACACCGGACGGCCCAGCACCGCGCGCGTGATCGGCGTACCCGAGCAACGCTCGGCGCTGCGCTTCAGGTGCTCCAGAAAGATCGTGATGATCTCGGTATAGGGCATCGCGCTGCCGTCGCCGAGCTCGGTCGTGCTCTCGGCGAGCGGCGAGCCGAGGATGCTCTTCATCGAGCGCATCAGCCGGCCGTCGAAGCCGTCGATATAGGACGCGAGTGCCGCACGGCCGAATTCGCGGGTGTGCTCGTCGACGTTGAAGAACACCGCCGTCGGCAACGTGGTGTGTGCGCCTTCCACCGGCGCGAGGCGCATCGCGCCGTCGGCCGCTGCCGGGAGCGCCACCGCCGACTTGGAGGTTCCGAAGTCAATCGCGCAGAAGCTGGTCATGGCAAGAGCGCGCCGCAGCGAGTGCGCGCGCAAGAGAGGAAAGGTCGGGGGGATCGGCTTTGTAGCACGAAAGCGCGGCGCGGAGCAACCGCGGGCCCACGATGCGACCCCGCAAGAAAAAAACGCGCGGGCCACGCCGCGCGTTTTTGCTAAAGCTCGCAGCCTCTCATGGGCGCGGGGCTTCTCCCGACTCAGCCCTTGAACGGCTGCTTCCAGGCGTTCGCGTAGGCGATCTCGCCCATCGCCGAGCGCGTGCGTTCCGCCTTTTCACGGTCGCGCAGCACGGGTTCGAGCTTCTCGGCTTCGCCATAGTGGCCAATCGAGATGATCGAAAGCGGCTCCACGTCGTTCGGCAACGCGAATTCCGTGCGGAACGCCTGCACGTCGAAACCGCTCATCTGGTGCGCCGCGAGACCCAGCGCATGCGCCTGGAGCACGAGCGACATGGCAGCGGCGCCCGCATCGTATTGCGCCGTGCGATTCACTTCGCCCTTGGCGTTGAGCGTATGTGCCGTCACCGCGATCAGCACCGACGCCGGCGCGTTCCACTGCTGGTTGAACGGCACGAGCGTCGCGAATGCGCGCTTGAACGCGATTTCGTCGGCGCTGCGGTCGAACACGATAAAGCGCCACGGCTGCAGGTTGTAGCCCGAGGGCGCCCAGCGCGCCGCCTCGATCACCGCGTGCAGCGCCTCGCGGCTCACCGGCTCGCTCGAATAGGCGCGCGGGCTCCAGCGGCCGGCGATGAGTTCGTGAATGGGCACGGCTGTCGGTGCGGGTTTGTGCTTCGTCATGCCTTGTGTGTCCTTGGGGTGGCGGGCGGCTTGCCCGGGGTCACTAGAATAACCGCAGCGTGTGAAATACGCTCAAACGCAACGGGCGACGCATGAGCGTCGCCCGTCGGGGTGCACCGAAGTGTGAACCGGCGCTGTGGCGCCGCGGCGGCCTCGTCAGGCCGTTTGCACGCCCACGGCGCGCGGCCTGCGGTTGATGCGCAGCACGAGGAACGACGCCACGAGGCACAGGCCGCCCGAGATCATCGACGCCACCGTATAGGTGCCGAGGCTCGAGCGCAGCAGGCCCGCGCCGAACGCCACGAATGCCGCGCCGAGCTGATGGCCCGCCACGACCCAGCCGAACACAATCGGCGCGCGCTCCTTGCCGAAGACATCAGTCGCGAGCCGCACGGTCGGCGGCACCGTCGCGATCCAGTCGAGGCCGTAGAACACCGCGAAAATCGGCAGCCCGAAGAAGTCGATGCCGAACGCGTGCGGCAAATAGATCAGCGAAAGTCCGCGCAGCCCGTAGTACCAGAACAGCAGCAAGCGGCTATTGAAACGGTCCGAGAGCCAGCCCGAGAGTGTCGTGCCGAACAGGTCGAAAATGCCCATCGTCGCGAGCAGCGAGGCACCCTGCACTTCGGTCATGCCGTAGTCGCCGCACATGGCGATGAGGTGCGTGCCCACGTAGCCGTTCGTGCTCGCGCCGCAGATGAAGAAGCTGAAGAACAGCAGCCAGAAGTCGCGCGTGCGGCTCGCCGAGAAGAGCGCGTCGAACGCGATCTTCAGCGGATTCTGATGCGGCGCGGCCGGCGCGACGGGGGTGCTCTCGTCCTCGCCGAACGGACGCAGATTCACGCTTGCGGGCCGCTCGGGCAGCAGGAACAGCACGAGCGGCAACACCGCGGCGGCGGCCACCGCGACCACGAGCACCACCGACTGCCAGCCGTGTTTCTCCACGATCGCCGCGAGGAGCGGCAGAAACACGAGCTGGCCCGTGGCCGAACTCGCGGTGAGGATGCCCATGGCGAGCCCGCGGTGCGAGTGGAACCAGCGCGTGACGACGGTCGCCGAGAGCGAGAGCGCCGCGACGCCGGTGGCGCCGCCCACCATCACGCCCCAGATCAGGATCATCTGCCACGGATGCGTCATCAGCGCGGAAAGCGCCACGCCCGCCGCCATGGTGCCGAGCGCCGCGAGCAGCGTGGGCCGCACGCCGAAGCGCTGCATGGCCGCCGCCGCAAACGGGCCCATAAGGCCATAGAGCGCAATGTTCACCGAGATGGCGAGCGAGATCGTCGCCCGGCTCCAGCCGAACTGATGCTCGAGCGGCACCATCATCACGCTGGGCGTCGCGCGCGTGCCGGCCGCCGCCAGCAGCACCAGAAACACCACCGCCACGACGAGCCATCCGTAGTGGAAACGCCCGACTATCCGCCTCGCTGCCCAGTTCATTGGTGCTCCTGTCACGGCGCGCCGGGTTCGACACGCCGATGTTTTCGTTGACATGACCGTTTGCTGCGACAATTCGCCATCGCTCGATTGTTACCGATCGGTCACAAGTGTGTTGCGATAGTAGTTACCGCTCGGTAACATGTCAAGCAATCACCCTGATCGCGAGATGCCCTCATGAAACACGAAGGCCACGACGAACCCGCCACCGCCGCTGCCCGCCCGCCCCGCCCGCGCGCGCAGACGGCGGGCGCGCGCGCGCAAGAGCACCTGCTGCGCGCCGCCGACGAGCTGTTTTACCGCGAGGGCGTGCGCGCGGTCGGCATCGAGGCGGTGGTCGAGCGCGCCGGCGTCAACAAGATGAGCCTGTACCGCCAGTTTTCGTCGAAGGACGATCTCGTCGTCGCCTACCTGCAGCGCTGCGACGTGCGCTTTTTCGAGCGCTTCGACGAAAGTCTCGCGAAGCATCCGGGCGAGCCGGCAAAGCAGTTGGTGCAGTATTTCGAGGACCTCGCGCGCCGCGCCTCGGTGCCGGACTATCGCGGCTGTCCGTTCGTCAACGTCGCAACCGAATTTCCCGACGCCACCCACCCCGCGCGGCGCAGCGTCGACAACAACAAGACGCGACTCTTGGCGCGGCTCACCGCGCTCGCACAGGAAGCGGGAGCCAGCGATGCGGTCGCGCTCGCAGAGGAACTCGCGCTGCTCGTCGAAGGCGTCTATGCCGCAAGCCAGACTTACGGCCCCGGATGCGGCGCGATTCTCGCGGCGCCGCGCATGGCGAAGCTGTTGATCGAGGCGGCATGCCCCGCGCGCTAGCCGCCCGTAAAATGACACGATGAACGAAACCGCTGCTCTGTCCCCCGACCACGCCGCCATTCTCGAAGCGACCCACCACTGGCTCACGCGCGCCGTAATCGGCCTGAACCTCTGCCCGTTCGCGAAAAGCGTGCACGTGAAGGACCAGATTCGCTACGTGATCAGCGAGGCGACAGATCTGGAAGGTGTCCTCATCGATCTCGAACGCGAATTGCAAACGCTGGCTCAAGCCGATGCCGCGGATATCGACACGACGCTCCTGATCCTGCCCCACGCGCTGGCCGACTTCGCCGATTTCAATGACGCGACCTGGTTTGCCGAGCGCCTCGTGCAGCAGCTGCGGCTGGAAGGCACGCTTCAGGTCGCGAGCTTTCACCCGCAATTCCAGTTCGAGGGTACCGAGCCCGACGACATCGAGAACTACACGAACCGCGCGCCGTATCCGATCCTGCATCTGCTGCGCGAAGCGAGCATCGCGCGCGCAGTCGAGGCGTTCCCCGACGCCGCCGACATCTACGAACGCAACCAGGAAACACTGCGCAAGCTCGGCTTCGAAGGTTGGCAAGACTGGATGAGCAAGCGCGACTGACGCCGCGCTGCCCGCAGCTTCAGCCTTCGATTGCCGCTTCGGAGGCCGCCTCGCCCTCGTCGGCGAAAAAGCGCTCGCGCAGGTCCGCCAGCCCGAAAGTCTCGAGAATCTCGTTGAGCCGCGCCGCCGGACGGCGCCGCGGCAAATCCTTGTACTGGGCGATGATGAGTTCGTTCTTCATCGAATGCTCCCAGCCCACCAGTTCCGTCACGCTCACCTGATAGCCGTGCGCCTCGAGTTGCAGACAGCGCAGCACGTTGGTGATCTGGCTGCCGAATTCGCGCGTATGCAGCGGATGGCGCCAGATCTCCGTGAGCGCCTGGCCGAGCGACTTGCCCTTGTTGCGGCGCAGCACCCCCGCCACTTCAGCCTGGCAGCACGGCACGACCACGATGTAGCGCGCGTGCTTCTTGAGTGCGAAGCGCAGGGCGTCGTCGGTGGCGGTATCGCAGGCATGCAGCGCGGTCACCATATCGACGGTCGGCGGCAGTTGCGGCGAGGTGATCGAATCGGCTACCGACAGGTTCAGGAAGGACATCCCGCCAAAGCCCAGCCGTTTGGCCAGCTCCTGCGAATGCTGCACAAGCTCGTCGCGCGTCTCAATGCCATAGATGTGTGACCTGTCGCGCTGATCCTTGAAGAACAGGTCGTAGAGAATAAAGCCCAGATAGGACTTGCCCGCACCGTGATCGACGAGGGTCACGTCGCGGCCATCCTGCTTGAGGTCCTTGAGCAGCGGCTCGATGAACTGGAACAGGTGATAGACCTGCTTCAGCTTGCGGCGGCTGTCCTGGTTCATCTTGCCGTCGCGCGTCAGGATGTGGAGCTCCTTGAGGAGTTCGACAGACTGGTTCGGACGGACTTCGTAAGTCTTGCTGGACATCGGCGTGATCGGATGAAAGGCGTGGTATGTCGCGAAACGTGCGACAGGCGACAGACGGGTTGCAGTATTTCTGTCATTTTACGAAAAAAGCGAGTCGAGGCTGCCGAACCCATAAGAGCAGCCAGTGTCGTAATAGCGTCCAGGCACGCTGACCCACGTGCGGACAGGAGGGAGGGGTTGAATAGAAGAGACACGAGGATTTTCGTCCCCGATGCCCAAAAAAGGACCAAAACGTAGCGCGACCGGCAGGCAACGAATCGACAGGCGCGCATTGGGAGGTCGCACCAGGAGTGCCGGTTGCGACGAATCAGGCTGGCGCAGTCCTCGCTGCGCGAAGAGCGCTCGACGCTGTACGGCCTTGCATGGGGCATGCAATGAATACGATACCTGACGGAAACGCAGAGCAAAAATTCCAGGAACTGCTTACGAAACTCGTCACGGTTCCCGACTGGACGGAAAAGCAGCAACTGGAGCTGGAAATGGCGCGCGACATCTCGGTGGAGATGCTGCGGGTCGCGGAAAGCATGCGCGACGGCCCTTCGGATCTCGAGACCTGCCTGATTCTGCTGAAGTACGCGAAGGTGCTCGATTTCGTGATGTCGGCGCTGGCTTCGCGCCGCGATATCAAGCCACAAACGCTGCGCGTGATTTTCAAACTCGCAGGCCTCAAGGTCGACGAGGCCTATCCGGGGTGAAGCCGATGTAAATCTGACGTGCACCCGGCGTGGCAGCCAGGCCGCCGACGCCGATACTCGACACCCACACGGGCCGTTAGCGGCCCGGCTTCTTCTTTTTTGCCAACGCTTTTTCCCGCCGCTGGTTCACGCTGCGCGCACCTTGAGGCGCCACAGCGACGTCAGTTCGGCTGCGCGCGCACGATAGAGCGGATCGGTGGGATCCGACGCTTTCGGGTGCCGCGGGCGAATGTCCTCCCGACCCACTACTTCGAGTCCTGCCTGCACGATCATCTCGATGAGCGATTCGCGCGTGCGCAGCCCGAGATGCTCCGCGAAGTCGGACAGAATCAGCCACCCCTCGCCGCCCGGTTCGAGATGATCCTTGAGGCCGCCGAGAAAGCCGAGCAGCATGCGGTTCTCAGGATCGAACACGGCGTACTCGATGGGCGAAGCGGGCCGCGCCGGCACCCACGGCGGATTGCAGACAATGAGCGGCGCGCGCCCCGCCGGGAACAGATCCGCCTCGACGACCTCGACCTGCGCGGCGTAGCCGAGGCGGTCAAGGTTCTCGTTCGCGCAAGCCAGCGCGCGGACGTCCTGATCGGTCGCGACTACGCGCTTCACGCCGCGCGAGGCGAGCACGGCGGCGAGCACGCCCGTGCCCGTGCCGATGTCGAAGGCCTTTTCGAGCGACGGCAGCGGCGTGCGCGCGACGAGATCGACGTATTCGCCGCGCACCGGCGAGAACACGCCGTAGTATGGATGAATGCGCGCCCCATTCAGCGCCGCGATCTCGACGCCCTTCTTGCGCCATTCGTGTGCGCCGACCAGGCCGAGAATTTCACGCAGCGACACCGCGGACGCTTCGCCATCGGCCGCGCCCCACGCCTCTTCGCACGCGAGTCGGACGTCGGGTGCGCGGCGCAGGTTGATGCCGTAGTCGCCTTCGAGCGGAATCAGCACCATGCCGAGCGTGCGGGCGCGCTGCGCCTGCGCCTGGCGATGCAGATGAAACGCTTCGAGCGGTGAGGCAGGCGCCTTGGGCGGTGCACCCTTGCGCGGTTTGCGCTCGGCACGGCGCGCCATGGCCTGCAGCAGTTGACGCGCGTTCTGATAGTCGCCGTGCCACAGCAGCGCGGTGCCTTCGCAGGCAAGGCGGTACGCGGCGTCCGCAGTTGTGCGATCGTCGGCGATGACCACGCGTTTGGGCGCCGGCACGCCAGCCTCGGAGCGCCAGCGCACCGTGCGCGGGCCTTCGGTGTCGGGCCAGGTGAGAGTGGGATGTTCAGTCATAGTCGGATATTCGGTGCGGCGGGCCAGTTCGTCGATTCGTACCGGGCCCGCGGGTGGGCGCCGCGGGGCGCCATCATATAGCAGAGCGATGCGGCACGTTCCGCCGTGTTGCCATCGCAACGATGATCGCTCAGACGGGCGGACGCGTCGACTCGGCCAGACGGTGTAAGACGAAACGCACGCGCCCGGCAGTAAAATGTGCGCCGACCGCGCCCCGCCAGCCCACGCCCACCCGCTCGAGACCATGCCACGAACCACCCAGCAGACCCGCCGCGCGCGCAAACCGCGCACGCGCCGCGCCGGCGCCGGAGGTGGGCTCGACGAAGGCTTTTACGCCGAACTGCTGCATATCGTCGGGTTGCGGGAGAGCGTTTCCGGCGTCAGACGCACCGTCGCGCGACTCGCGCCGCACGATCGTTTGCCCGGCGCGTTGATCGAACTCGCGCTGTCGCGCCTCGCCGCCCGCGAGGGAGAGCGCCAGAGCGAGGCACCGGAGGCCGACCACTTCGAACTCGCGCTTCGGCTTTGCATCGCATGGATCAGCCGTCTCGTTTTTCTCAAGGTGCTCGAAACGCGTCTGTTGACCCTCCATGGCGGCGATGTGGCCTGCGCGTTCCTGAACGCCCAGCAGATCCGCTCGTTCAGCGATCTCGACGCGCTGTGCGACGCCGTACTCGGCGCCGGTGACGACACGCCGCCGGCACGCTTCGCTCGCCTTCCCCGCTTCGAAGGTGCGCTCTTCGCGCCGCAAGACCTGGACCGTAGCCTGCTCGGCATGAGCGCGCTCGACGATCGCGCCACGCTGCCTCTTTTCACGGCGACCGTGCTCCGCGATGCGAACGGACAGCGGCACACGCTTGCGTATCTGCTCGACTTTCTCGCGGCGTTCGACTTCTCCGCCGGTTTAATCGCGCGAGAACGAGGCGCGGCGAACAGGCCCTGCCTCGACGCCTCATCGCTCGGGCTCGTCTTCGAAAAGCTCAACGGCTACCGCGACGGCGCCTGGTACACGCCAGGCAGCGTCGCGATGCAGCTCGCCCGTCCCGCCGTCACCGAAGCGGCGCTCAATCGCCTGAATCGCGCCAGGGGCTGGTGCTGCACGAACGTCGATCAGCTATCCGAACTGATCGGCACATCGATCGAAAACCGCGACGAAGCGCGCGCGATTCTGGACTCGCTGCGCATCTGCGATCCCGCCGTGGGCTCGGGGCATCTGCTCGTTTCGGCGCTCAACGAGTTGCTGGCGCTGAAAGTGCGCCTCGGCTTGCTGGACGCGCAGGACCGCGAAGCGCTCAGCGCGTGCCGCATCGACGTCACCGCGGACCGGCTGTGCGTCACGCACGCAAATGGCGAGCCGCTCACCCGCGAGCGCGATGGCACAACCATCCGCAAGATCGAAGCCGCGCTCTTTCGTGTCAAGCGGGACATCGTCGAGCACTCGCTTTTTGGTGTGGATATCAAGCCGGATTCGGTCGGCATGGCGCGCCTGCGGCTGTGGATCGAACTGCTCGAACACGCGGATTTTACCGCTACGCTGCCGAATCTCGAGACCAACCTCAAAGCAGGCAATGCGACGCTCAGCCGTTTCGACTTCGATACGCCGCTGCGCGGCTACGCTGAGCCCGTGGCGAACTATCGCGCCAGCGCGGCTAGACTGCGGGCGACGGCTACAGCCGCGGCGAGGCGCGCCGAAATCGCCCGATGCGCGCAACTGCGCGACACGTTGCACAACGCCCTCGCGAACCACCAGGCCGACACGCCGGCCGAAGAAGCCGAGGCGTTCGAATGGCGCATCGAATTCGCCGAACTCCTCACAGGCGAAGGCGACTTCGAGCGCTTCGACGCCGTCATCGCGAATCCGCCCTATATCGACTCCGAGCGCATGATCAACCAGGGCCAGCGCGCGCTGCGCGAGCGGCTGGCGCGGCGCTGGCCGAGCGCGCGGGGCAACTGGGATCTCTACATCGTGTTCATGGAACTGGGCCTCGCGCTCCTGAAGCCCGGCGGCGCGATGGCGTATCTCACGCCCGACAAGTGGCTCTCGAAGCCCTTCGGCAATGCTTTGCGCGCACGGCATCTGGACAAGATCGAACGCATCGTCAGGCTCGGGCGCGACGTGTTCGAGCAGGCGCGCGTGGATTCGATCATCACGCTCTTTCGCGAGTCCGGCACGCCCGCCATCGCGACCGCGCGCATCGACGGCGAGACACTCACCGAGCTGGCGCAAACCGACAAGCGCACGCTCGAGACGCCATGGCCGCTCGACGCATTGCTCTCCCCGCACGCCGCGTTCGTGCAGCGGTTCGCCGGTGCGCGCGCGACACTCGGTTCGCTGCTGCCCTGCGAAAACGCCTGTGCGACGTCGGACGCCTACCGGCTCGCGCCCCTCGTCGAGGCGGCCGATGGCCGTTTCCTGCCGGACCGTCACTACCGTGTGGTGAACACCGGCACGCTCGGGCGCTATGTCTCGCGCTGGGGCAGCAAGCCGATGACCTATCTCGGGCGACGCTACGACGCACCCGTGGTCGAACGCGAGCGTTTCGCGTCGACGTTCACGAACGGCTACGGCGCGAAAGCCAGGGCGAAAAAGGTGATCGTGAAAGGCCTCACACGGCTCGACGCGACGCTCGATCTCGCTGGCGACACGATCCCCGGCAAGACCACGCTGATCCTGCGCGCTAACGACGAGAATCTGCTGAAGTTCGCGGCGGCGTTGCTCAATTGCCCGCTCTCGGTGTTCCTGATCCGCGCGAAGTACGGCGCGTCGAGCTACAACGGCGGCGTGGCGTTCACGACAGCGATGATCGACGCCTTGCCCGTGCCGGGCGGCGCTTCGGTGCGCAGCGAAGTGGCCGACTGCGTGACCCGCTTGCTGCGCACCGGGCGGACCGGATGCGAATCCCCGGAACTGGACGACATCGCGCGCGAGATCGATCAACGCCTCTACGCGGCATTTGGCCTGTCGCCTCAGGAGATCGACCTCGTGGAAGGCCGCACCGGCACGATGGCGCGCGAAGCAAGCTGAGCGCGCAGCGCAGCGACGGCGTCCCGGCGAGTCGGCTAGTCTTGCTCATCCTCGCGCAGGGCAGACATCATGGAACGGCTTCGCCTCTTCAGTGCTTCCGACGAGAGCAGCGTGCTGACGCTATCTATCGCTACGACGTTGGTGATCGCCCTCATCGGCATTCTGTTCGGCCTGATTTCCGGCTCGTTTTCGATTGTGTTCGACGGCGTCTATTCGCTCGTCGACGCGAGCATGAGCGCGCTCGCGCTCGCCGTCGTGCGCCTGATCACCTCCTACGCGGTCAACGTCGACCTGCCGCGCAAATGGCGCGAGCGCTTCACCATGGGCTTCTGGCATCTCGAACCCATGGTGCTCGGGCTCAACAGCACGCTGCTCGTGGGCGTGGCCGTCTACGCTCTGATCAACGGCGTCACCAACCTGCTCTCCGGCGGCCACGAGCTGCACTTCGGTCCTGCCCTCGTCTACGCCGTGCTCACCGTCAGTGCCTGCGTGGCGATGGCGGTGTTCGAATCGCGCGCGAACCGCCGGATCCACTCGGATTTCCTGCGCCTCGATATCAAGTCGTGGATCATGTCCGCGGGCATCACGGCGGCGCTCCTCGTCGCCTTCAGCGTCGGCTATGCGATTCAGGGAACGGCGTGGGAACGCCTCACGCCCTATGTCGACCCGGCGGCGCTCGTGATGGTGTGCGTCGTGATCATTCCGATTCCGCTCGCGGAAATCCGCCAGGCCCTGCTGGATGTGCTGCTCGTGGCGCCCGCGGATCTCAAGCAGCATGTCGATGCCGTCGCGAAACGCTTCGTCGAGCGCTACGCCTTCGAGTATTACCGCGCTTATGTCGCGAAAGTGGGCCGCTCCCGCGAAATCGAGCTGTATTTCGTCGTGCCGCCCGGCATGCCGGCAAAGCGCATCGCCGAATGGGATGCGATCCGCGACGAAATCGGCCGGGCCATCGGCGGGGACGAGTCGCACCGCTGGCTCACGATCATGTTCACGAGCGATCCGGAATGGGCGGAGTGAGGAATCTGGCGGGCGCGGGCGCAGAAAGAACAAAGGGTTACGCGAAATTCACGTAACCCTTTGTCTTGAATGTGGTGCCGGCTGCAGGACTCGAACCCGCCACCTGATGATTACAAATCAACTGCTCTACCAGATGAGCTAAGCCGGCGTAGCCCGCTATTCTACTTCATTTAACGATCTTGAGGTGGCCCTTGCCGCCCTTGTTGCCGCCATCGTCATCTTTGTCGGCGGCGCGCGTCGCGACCGGCGCGGCGGGTTCCTCGGCAGGTTCGTCGCGCACTGCATGCGCCTCGTGCGCTTCGGCTTCTTCGTGGTCCTCGGAGGACAGCACGTCGTCGGCGTCGCCGGGCGGAGACTCGACGGGGAACGCCATGCCCTGGCCGTTCTCGCGCGCGTAGATCGCGAGCACGTTCGACACCGGCACCTCGATCTTGTGCGACTTGCCAGAGAAGCGCGCGTGGAACTCGATCATCTCGTTGCCCATCTGCAGCTGGCTCGTCGCCTCGAAGCTGATGTTCAGCACGATCTCGCCGTCACGCACGAACTGGCGCGGCACCCGCGTGCGGTTGTCGACCCGCACCGCGATATGCGGCGTGAAGCCGTTGTCGGTGCACCACTCGTACAGCGCGCGCAGCAAATACGGCTTGGTGGAAATCTCTTGCATCAACAATCCTTTCACGAGGCGGCATCCACACCCACGCTGTGCACGCCGCCTCTGTTACCTGCAACCGCCAGGATACTGCTTAACGACGCATGACCTTTTCAGACGGCGTCAGCGCTTCGATGTACGCCGGACGGCTGAAAATGCGCTCGGCATACTTCATGAGCGGCGCGGCATTCTTCGACAGCTCGATGCCGTAGTGGTCGAGGCGCCACAGCAGCGGCGCGATGGCGACGTCGAGCATCGAGAATTCTTCGCCCAGCATGTACTTGTTCTTCAGGAAGATCGGCGCGAGCTGCGTGAGGCGGTCGCGGATCGCGAGGCGCGCCTTCTCGTGGTTCTTCTCGGCGGCCTTGCCCTTCTCGTTTTCGAGCGTGCTCACGTGCACGAACAGTTCCTTCTCGAAGTTGAGCAGGAACAGACGCGCGCGAGCGCGCTGGACCGGGTCGGCCGGCATCAGCTGCGGATGCGGAAAGCGCTCGTCGATGTACTCGTTGATGATGTTCGACTCGTACAGAATCAGGTCGCGCTCGACCAGAATCGGCACCTGACCGTACGGATTCATCACGGCGATGTCTTCCGGTTTGTTGAACAGGTCGACGTCGCGGATTTCGAAGTCCATGCCCTTTTCGAACAACACCAGCCGGCAGCGCTGGGAGAACGGGCAGGTAGTGCCGGAGTACAGAACCATCATGATTTACATTTCCTCAATAAACCCAAAAGGCCAGCGGGCGAAAAAACCGTCTGACGGTCCCTGAACCGTCAGACGGCATCTCGTCGCACCGGCCCCACGTCGGTCAGGACGTGCCTATTTGATATCTTTCCAGTACGCAGCGTTCAATCGCCACGCGAAAAAGCTCAAGACGCCGAGGAACAGGAGCACCCACACGCCAAGCTGCCTGCGGGTTTTCTGCTCGGGTTCGGCCATCCAGCCGAGGTACGCCACCAGGTCGGCCACGTCGGCATCATAATCCACCGGCGAGAGCGTTCCGGGCGTGACCTGCTGGAACCCCGCAAAGCGACGGACCTTTTCCCCGGTTTCCTCGTCCGTCGTGTCCTCGAACTTCGCCATGCGGATGCCCTGCAACTGCCACAGCACGTGCGGCATGCTCACGTTTTCGAACACCAGATTGTTCCAGCCGGTCGGCCGCGTGTCGTCGCGGTAGAAGCTGCGCAGGTACGTGTACAGCCAGTCGCGCCCTTTCGCCCGCGCTTCCACGGAGAGGTCCGGCGGCGCCACGCCGAACCACGACTTGGCGTCGTCCGGGCGCATCGCGATGGACATCGTGTTGCCGACCTTGTCGGTCGTAAACAACAGATTATCTTCGATTTGCTTCTGCGGAATGCCGAGAACCTGCAACCGGCTGTAGCGCATCAAGTTCGCACTATGGCAATTCAGACAATAGTTTACAAACAATTTGGCGCCGTGTTGCAGCGAAGCAAGATTTTCGCCGTTATCGGGAGCGCGGTCGAGCGGAATGTTTTCCTGCGCCGCTACTGATCCGACCCCAAAGACACATGAGAGCGCCAGCGCGGCCAAGCCGGCCCGGACGCCGGCAGCCCGTATGCTCACCTTCGCGAGCGTCGAAAAAAGAGAACGTTTCGTCATATCTTCCTCGCTCGTCAATTAATGGGGCTTGAACCGCACGCGCTCGGGCGGCTGCTTGAAAGTGCCAAGCGGCGTCCAGAACGGCATGCCGAAGAAGAAAGCGAAATAGACGAGCGCACAGATCTGGGCGATCAGCGTGGCCGCCGGCGATGGCGGCTTCGTGCCGAGGAACGCGAGCGTCAGGAACGCCACCACGAAGATGCCGAGAAACACCTTGTGGAACAGCGGCCGGTAGCGGATCGACTTCACCGGCGAGCGATCGAGCCACGGCAGGAAGAAGAGCGAGATCACCGCCGTGCCCATCACCACCACGCCCCAGAACTTCGACTCGGTGAAGTACATCGCGAGGATCACGAGCACTGCCAGCACCGGCAGCCCGGCGCGCCATTTGCCGCGGGCGCGCACGAGCGCGAGAAGCCCGAGCAGCGCGATCACGATCATCAGCACGATCTTGAACGGGTCAGTGGTGGCGCGCAGCATCGCGTAGAACGCCGTGAAGTACCAGACCGGCGCGATTTCGGGCGGCGTCTGCAGCGGGTTGGCCGGCACGAAGTTGTTCGACTCCAGGAAATAGCCGCCCATCTCCGGCGCGAAGAACACGATCGCCGCGAAGATCATCAGGAAGATGCACACGCCCATGAAGTCGTGCACCGAGTAGTACGGATGGAACGGGATGCCGTCGAGCGGCACGCCGTTCGCGTCCTTCTTCGCCTTGATCTCGATGCCGTCCGGATTGTTCGAGCCCACTTCGTGCAGCGCGATGATGTGACAGATCACGAGCCCGACCAGCACCAGCGGAATGGCGATCACGTGGAACGCGAAGAAACGGTTCAGCGTGACGTCCGACACCACGTAGTCGCCGCGAATCCACAGCGAGAGGTCCGGGCCGATGAAGGGAATCGCCGAGAACAGGTTCACGATCACCTGGGCGCCCCAGAACGACATCTGGCCCCAGGGCAGCAGGTAGCCGAAGAACGCCTCCGCCATCAGGCACAGGAAGATCGCGCAGCCGAAGATCCACACGAGCTCGCGCGGCTTGCGGTACGAGCCGTACAGCAGCCCGCGGAACATGTGCAGATACACGACCACGAAGAACATCGAAGCGCCTGTGGAGTGCATGTAGCGGATCAGCCAGCCCCACGGCACCTCGCGCATGATGTACTCGACCGACGCGAACGCAAGCGTCGCATCGGGCTTGTAGTTCATGGTGAGGAAAATGCCGGTGATGATCTGGTTCACCAGCACGAGCAGCGCGAGCGAGCCGAAGAAGTACCAGAAGTTGAAGTTCTTCGGCGCGTAGTACTCGGAAGCGTGAGCGCGCCAGCTCGCGGTCATCGGGAAGCGCTTGTCGATCCAGCCTTGCAGCCCGGTCGTTTCCACCACGTCCTTTTCGGTTCCCGTCGCCATCACGCTTCTCCTTTTTCGTCCTTGCCGATCACGATCTGCGTCGGGGACGCGAACATGTAGCGGGGAATGTCGAGGTTCTGCGGCGCCGGCTTGTTCTTGAACACGCGGCCGGAGAGATCGTAGGTGGAGCCGTGGCACGGGCACAGGAAGCCGCCCGGCCAGCTGTCGGGCAAGTTCGGCTGCGGGCCTTCCTGGAAGCGCGGCGTCGGCGTGCAGCCCAGATGGGTGCAGACGGCCACCGCCACGAGAATGTTCTGATGCTCGGCGCGCGAACGGAATTCGTTCATGCAGTACTCCGGCATCGGCATCGAGAACGGGTGCTCGGAGTTCGGGTCGGCTAGATCGGGATTGGCCTTCTTCACGTCGGCCATCATGCGATCCGTGCGGTTCAGGATCCACACGGGCTTGCCGCGCCAGGCGACGGTCATCATCGAGCCGGGCTGAAGATTCGTGATATCGGCTTCGACGGGCGCGCCGGCGGCGCGGGCTTTTTCGGATGGTGCAAAGGAACCTACGAAAGGTACGACAGTGGCCACGCCTCCAATGCCACCTGCTACGGACGTCGCAATCAGCCAGGTTCGGCGGCTGCCATCGACGCGGTCATTCTCGTTGTCTCGCATCACATCGCCCCACTTCTGAGTTGGATTTTTCCGTCACGCCAGCTTACCCGCGGTGCTGCCGAACGCTAGTTTGCTCGAATGGAGTTGGCATTTACAAGGGGCGCTCTCGAAAAAGCCTCGGAAGTCCTTGATATCTCGGGGTTTTCCCGCAGAAAAGAGGGCCACTTTCTTTTCAGTTTGTAAATGCCTCATGAATAAAACGATGCTGCGCCACGACAATTTGCGCCGAATACGCAATCAAACGGGATTGTCGATATCGATGAAAAGATGCTCGATGTTGAAGGCTTCCGAGAGGTGCGCGCCAACCGCCTGCACACCGAAGCGCTCGGTCGCGTGGTGGCCCGCGGCGAGGAAGGCCACGCCGCTTTCCGCCGAAGTGTGCGTGGTCGGCTCGGAGATCTCGCCGGTGAGGAAGACGTCGGCGCCGGCGTCGATCGCAGCCTCGAAGAGACTTTGCGCCGCGCCCGTGCACCAGGCCACGCGGCGCAGCTGCCAGTCGGGGTCGCCGAGCACGAGCGGCGTGCGGCCGAGCGTCTGTTCGACCTCGGCCGTAAAGTGCGCGAGCGTGATCGGCATGGGCAGCGTCGCCATCCAGCCAAGATCCTGGTCGCCGAAGCGTTGTTCGCCGATCCAGCCGAAGCGGGCGCCCAACTGCGCGTTGTTGCCGAGTTCGGGATGGCTGTCGAGCGGCAGATGGTAGGCGAACAGGTTGATGTCGTTCGCGAGCAGCGTCTTCAGGCGACGGTACTTGCGGCCCGTAATTTGCGGTGCTTCGTTCTTCCAGAAATAACCGTGATGCACAAGCACCGCGTCGGCACCCCACTCGAGCGCGGCTTCGAGGAAGGCGAGCGAGGCGGTCACGCCCGTGGCGATCTTCTCCACGCGCCGCCGCCCTTCGACCTGCAGGCCATTGGGGCAGTAGTCCTTGAACCGCGCGGATTCCAGAAGATTGTTCAGATACAATTCCAGTTCGATCCGATCCATATAATCCTCTAATCTTCAGATGCTTAGACGCTTTTGGCTGTTCTTCGCCCAGGCGGTGACGGTCCTGCTGGCGTTGATGTTCATCATCGCCACGCTCAAACCGCAGTGGCTGCAGCACCAGGGGCAGTTCGGCAAGCAGCTTGCCGAACCGATCGTCGCACTGCGGGAAGTGGCGCCAGGCATCGGTGGAGGCGCCGCCCAGGGCTCCTATGCGGACGCCGCCCAGAAGGCCATGCCCGCGGTCGTCAACGTGTTCTCGAGCAAGGATGGGTCGCTGCCGCCCGATCCCCGCCAGAACGATCCGCTATTTCGCTACTTCTTCGGCGATCGCAACAAAAACCAGAAGCAGCAGGAGCAGCCTGCCGCCAACCTCGGTTCGGGCGTCATTGTCAGTCCGGACGGTTACATTCTAACGAACCAGCACGTAATCGACGGCGCGGACCAGATCGAAATCGCGCTTTCCGACGGCCGCACCACCAACGCAAAGGTGATCGGCATCGACCCGGAAACCGATCTCGCGGTGCTCAAGATCAATCTGCCGAACCTGCCCACCATCACGCTCGGGCGCATGGACCAGACGCGCGTGGGTGACGTCGTGCTCGCCATCGGCAACCCGTTCGGCGTGGGCCAGACGGTCACGATGGGCATCATCAGCGCGCTGGGCCGCAATCACCTCGGCATCAACACGTTCGAGAATTTCATTCAGACCGATGCGCCGATCAATCCGGGCAACTCGGGCGGCGCGCTCGTCGACGTGAACGGCAACCTGCTCGGCATCAACACCGCCATCTACTCGCGCTCGGGCGGCTCGCTCGGCATCGGCTTCGCGATTCCCGTTTCCACGGCACGCAGCGTGCTGGAGAGCATCATCACCTCGGGCTCGGTCACGCGCGGCTGGATCGGCGTGGAGCCACAGGACGTGACGCCGGAGATCGCCGACTCGTTCGGGCTGAAGGAGAAGTCGGGCGCGATCGTCGCGGGCGTGCTGCAGGGTGGCCCCGCCGACAAGGCCGGCATCAGGCCCGGCGATGTCCTGACCTCGGTGAACGGTGAGTCCATCACCGACACCACGCGCCTTTTGAACGTCATCGCGCAAATCAAACCGGGCACCGACGCGAAGATCCACCTCGTGCGCAAGAACAAGGACATGGATCTCGACGTACTGATCGGCAAGCGCCCGCCGCCACCGAAGCAGCCGGCCCAGGAAGACGGCGAGGGCGACGACGGCGGTTGATATCTCACCGCAGGCGGGGCGTCGTGCCCTGCCCGCGCCGGACTCACAACCGGAAAACGAAAAGGCCGCGAACGTGGGTTCGCGGCCTTTTGCTTTCCTGCGGCCTTTCTCCGCCAAGCCAGCGGGGCTAGCTCGCTGCCTGACTCTCGTCCGAGGGCTTCTTCTCGCCCGTGCCGATGAAGATGCGCGCCGCGATGATGCCCGCCTCGTAGAGGAGGATGAGCGGCAGCGCGAGAATAAGCTGCGAGAACACGTCCGGCGGCGTCACCACCGCCGCGACGATGAACGCGCCGACGATCACGTAGGGCCGGATCTGCTTGAGCTTCTTCACAGTGACCACGCCCATGCGCACGAGGAGCACGACGATGATCGGCACCTCGAAGGTCACGCCGAACGCGATGAACATGGTGAGCACGAAGCTCAGGTAATTGTCGATGTCGGTCGTCATCTCCGCGCCGAGCGGCGCGTTGTAGTGCGCCATCACGCGGAAGATGGTCGGGAACACCACGAAATACGCGAACGCCATGCCGCACAGGAAGAGCGTGTAGCTGCTTGCCACGAGCGGCGCGACGAGCTTCTTTTCGTGCTGGTAGAGGCCTGGGGCGACGAACGCCCAGATCTGGTAGAGCACGACCGGCAGCGCGATCACGAACGCCACGAGCATCGTGACCTTCATGGGTACGAAGAACGAGCCAGTCACGTCGGTGACGATCATCTTGCCGTCGCGCGGCAGGTTCTGCATGAGCGGGCGCGCGAGAAGCCGGAATATGTCGGGCGCCCAGTACACGAGCCCGACGAACACGACAATCACGGCAATGCCTGCGCGAATGATACGGTCGCGCAGTTCGACGAGATGGGAAATGAAGGTCTCTTCAGAGCCTTCTTCCAGTTTTTGCTGGGGGTCGCTCACACCGGCCCTCTGTTGGAAATGGACGTGCGCAAAGGCGGATCCGCGTCAGAAGAACCGCGTGGGCCGGCGCAGGCTCGCCGGCGTGTGCTGCGCCACGCGTGCAGCGCCCGATTGCACCCGCGTGCGGCGCAGCGTGGCGCGTTTGTACCAGACCGGCGCGGCGCCCTGCTTCACGCGCCAGTTCTTGCGCTTCGCGCCGCTTGCGCCTGCGTTGCCGGAGCGCCATCCCGATTGCGTGGCGACGGCATCCGCGGCATTGGCGGCGGCGTCTTCGAGGCTGGCAGGATCCGCGCCGCCTGCGATGCTCGGCGACACCGACGTGCCCGCGTTCCACGCGTCGTTCAACTCAGTTTCATGCTTGCGCAGATTGTCCTGAACGTTCTTCTCGACGTTCTGCGCCGCCGTTTCGAACTCGGTCTTCATGCGGCGCAACTCGTCGAGTTCGATCTCGCGCGTGACTTCCGCCTTGACGTCGTTGATATAGCGCTGTGCGCGACCGAACAGCGCGCCGGCGGTGCGGGCGACCCGCGGCAGCCGCTCCGGCCCGAGAACGACCAGCGCGACGACGCCGATCAGCGCCATCTTGGTTAAACCGAGATCGAGCATGAATGGAGTTTTCCGTCAGCCTTGGCTGCCTTGATGGAAACGAGCGGGAAACATGCGGAAAAACCGGTGGCGGCGGAAAAAACGGCTGCCACGCGTTTTAGCGGTAGTCGTTCGAGCGCTGCGTCTTGTCCTTGGCTTCGACGTCGACTGCACCGCCGTCGGCCGGGAGTTCGCGCTTTTGCGTGTCGGCGCCGGCGCCTTCGTTCTCGCGCATGCCTTCCTTGAAACCCTTCACCGCACCGCCCAGATCGCTACCGATATTGCGCAGCTTCTTGGTGCCGAAGACGAGCGCAACGATCAACAAGACGATCAGCCAGTGCCAGATGCTCAACGAACCCATGATTGACTCTCTCCTTAACCCCGCCGCCGCGCGAGGTGCGCGACGCGATAAATTGTGCCTGTTCGATGTTGCATGGTCGTGGCGTGCGACCCTTTAGCGCGACGCTTTAGTGTGACTCACGCCATCCGTCATTTATACCGACTTTCACCGCCGCCGGCACTCAGCCCATGCGGTGCCACGGACGCGGCCCAGCCAGCAAATGCGCGTGCAGATGGTAGACCTCCTGCCCGCCGCCCGGCCCCGTATTCACTACCGTGCGAAACCCGGTTTCACCGCCCGTGTACGAGACGCCCAGCTCTTTGGCGAGTCGTGCGACCAATACAAACATTCTACCAAGCAGCGGTGCGTCGTTTTCACTGCAATCGGCAAGGGTGGGAATATGCTGACGCGGAATCACGAGGACGTGGGTTTCGGCTGCAGGCCGGATGTCGCGGAAGGCGACGAACTCTTCGTCCTCGTACACCCGCGTGCTGGGAATATGGCCATCGGCGATCTTGCAGAAGAGACAGGTGCTGCGGTCGTGACTCATGGTGCTCCTGGTGAGCAAAGCCGCACGCGCCCCCGAAAGCCCTCAGAACCAGGCGCGCGGGTTGTGCAGCGGCTTGTTGTCGTACAAGTACAGCCAGCCTTTGATGATACGGTACAACGTCCAGATTGCGACAGCCCACAATATTGGAATGCCGACCAGCACGAAGATGAGCACGCCGCCGATCAGATGGCCGGCCAGCCCGAGCCAGAACGTGCGGATTTGCCACGTGAAGTGCTGCTCATAGGGCGTGCCGAGCGCTTCGTCGCGTTTGAGGTAATTCAGGATGATGGCCACCAGCACCGAAATGCCGCCGGTCAGCCAGTAGACCGCATAGAGCGCGTACAGCACGTGCGTGAAAGTCCGCAGGCTGCGTAAACGGTCCGCGTCGACGCCGTTGCGGTACGATGGGGGCGGGTAGTCGCCGGACGTGGACATGTCGTTCATCTCCCTCTGTGGAGCGCTGTGCGCAGCGTAGAGCCTCAGTCGCCGTTCTCTTCGCGCTCGCGGCTCTTGCGCAGCGCCTTTTCCTCGAGACCCGAAAGGCCTTCGCGGCGTTCGAGTTCCGCGAGCACGTCGGCGGGACTCAGATCGAAGTGCGAGAGCGTGACGAGGCAATGGAACCACAGGTCGGCCATCTCGCCGACGAGCGCCTTCGGTGCACCGCCCTGGCGCACGTCCTTCGCGGCCAGCACGACCTCGGTCGCCTCTTCGCCGACCTTCTTGAGCACCGCGTCGTCGCCCTTGTGAAAGAGGCGCGCGACGTAGGAGGCGTCCGGGTCGCCGCCCTTGCGGCTGTCGATCACCGCCGCGAGGCGCAGCAAGGTGTCGTTGGTGTTCAGTTGCGTCATTTGTAGATGTGTTCGGGGTCTTTCAGCACCGGGTCGACGGCGACCCAGCGGCCTTCGTCGACGGTGCCTTCGAATTGCTGGAAAAAGCACGAGTGGCGGCCCGTGTGGCACGCAATACCCGAGACCTGCTCGATCTTGAGCAGCACGACGTCTTCGTCGCAGTCGAGGCGGATGTCACTCACGTGCTGCACATGACCCGATTCCTCGCCCTTGAACCACAGGCGCTGGCGCGAGCGCGAGAAGTACACGGCGCGGCGCAGCTCGACCGTCTTCGCGAGCGCTTCGCGGTTCATCCACGCGAACATCAGCACGTCGCCGGTGGTGGCTTCCTGCGCGATCACGGGCACGAGGCCGTTGGCGTCCCAGTTGACCTTGTCGAGCCAGTTGGCATTGGCGAGGTCGTTGTCGGGTTTGCCGGTTTGAGTATTGCTCATCGCGTTACATCCTCACCGAAATGCCCTGGTCGGCCATGAAGCGCTTCGCCTCGCCCACCGTGTGCTCGCCATAGTGGAAGATGCTCGCGGCCAGCACGGCGTCGGCACGGCCCTTGACGATGCCGTCCGCGAGATCCTGCAGGCCGCCCACGCCGCCCGAGGCGATCACGGGAATCGGCACCGCGTCGGACACCGCACACGTGAGGTCGAGGTCGAAGCCGCTCTTCGTGCCGTCGCGGTCCATGCTCGTGAGCAGGATTTCGCCCGCGCCCAGCTCGGCCATCTTGCGCGCCCATTCCACGGCGTCGATGCCTGTGGCCTTGCGCCCGCCGTGCGTGAACACTTCCCAGCGCGCGGGTTCGCCCGGCGCCGACGTCCGCTTCGCGTCGATGGCGACGACGATGCACTGCGAGCCGTATTTGTCGGCGGAATCGCGCACGAGCTGCGGATTGGCGACGGCCGAGGAGTTCATGCTGACCTTGTCGGCACCGGCGTTGAGCAGGCGCCGCACGTCCGCCACGGCGCGCACGCCGCCGCCCACGGTGAGCGGAATGAAGACCTGCGAAGCCACCGCTTCGATGATCGGCAGGATCAGGTCGCGCTGGTCGGAGGTCGCGGTGATGTCGAGGAACGTGAGTTCGTCGGCGCCCTGGTCGTCGTAGCGGCGCGCGATTTCGACGGGGTCGCCCGCGTCGCGCAGTTCGACGAAATTGACGCCCTTGACGACGCGCCCGGCGGTCACGTCGAGGCAGGGGATGATGCGTTTGGGTAGAGCCATGATCTTGCCGAAGTTGCCAGTCGGTGTGTGTGCGGCGAGCACCTTTCGCGAGAAGGCTGCCGGCCCCGGTTCGGGCGCGGCGCGCAGCCCATTGTCGCGCGCTTTACGCCGTGCCTTGCGCCCTGAAGCGTAATTATCCCGCGCGAGCGCCGGTCCCCATGGAGATGGCGGCGCAGCGCCAAAAACAAAAGGCCTCCCGTGACGGAGGCCGGCATGCGACGCCTTACGCGTCGTCCGATTCGCGCAGGCTGTCTGCGCGCGTTTGCGCGGCGGCGAAATCGAGGTCGCCCGAGTAGATCGCGCGACCGCAGATCACGCCTTCCACGCCTTCGTCCTCGACCTCGCACAGTGCGTCGATATCGCCGAGGTTGGACAGCCCGCCGCTCGCGATGATCGGAATCTTCACCGCGCGCGCGAGGCGCACCGTCGCTTCGATGTTGATGCCCTGCAGCATGCCGTCCCGGCCGATGTCGGTGTAGATGATCGATTCGACGCCGTAGTCCTCGAACTTGCGTGCGAGGTCGACGACTTCGTGACCGGTGAGCTTGCTCCAGCCGTCGGTCGCGACCTTGCCGTCTTTCGCGTCGAGGCCCACGATGATGTGGCCCCCGAATGCGGTGCACGCTTCCTGGAGGAAGCCCGGATTCTTGACGGCGGCGGTGCCGATGATCACGTAGGACAGGCCGTCGTCGAGATAACGCTCGATCGTGTCGAGGTCGCGGATGCCGCCGCCGAGCTGCACGGGGATCTCGTCGCCGACTTCGCGGATGATCTCGCGAATCGCGTCTTCGTTCTTCGGCTTGCCGGCGAACGCGCCGTTGAGGTCGACGAGGTGCAGGCGCCGCGCGCCGCGCTCGACCCAGTGTCGGGCCATGGCCGCCGGTTCCTCGGAGAAAATCGTCGCCTGGTCCATATCGCCTTGTTTGAGGCGCACGCAGTGACCGTCTTTGAGATCGATGGCCGGAATCAGCAGCATAGCTTCGGGTGTGTCTGGGAATGGGGTTGAAGTCTGCAGCGCCGGCGGAAAAAAGGCCCGATCCGACGCCGTTTCGCTAGTTTAGTACAACTCTTTCGGCAGCCTTGCCGACGCAAATCTAATGCCGCGGCGCTCGTGCGCGAAGGCGGCTGCGAGCGTCAGCGCCGCAGGAAATCAGGGGTTCCAGTGGACGAAGTTGCGATAGACGCGCAAGCCCGCAGCGGCGCTCTTTTCCGGGTGGAATTGGGTGGCGAAGATGTTATCCCGCGCCACTGCCGAGGTAAAGGCCGCGCCGTACGGCGTTTCGCCCACGGTGTGCGACGCATCCGCCGGAACCACATAGTAGCTGTGCACGAAGTAGAAGAAGCTTTCGTCGGGCACACCGTCCCACAGGGCGTGCGCACGCGCCTGGCGCACGCGGTTCCAGCCCATTTGCGGGACCTTGAAGCGCGAGCCGTCGTCCTGCAGCTGGCCTTCCAGATCGAAGCGCACGACCTTGCCGGGCAGCAGGCCCAGGCCCTTCGTGTCGCCTTCCGCGCTCCAGTCGAACAGCATTTGCTCGCCCACGCACACGCCCATGAGCGGCTTCGTGCGCGAGGCTTCGAGCACCGCGTCCTGCAGGCCCGACTCGGCGAGGCTGCGCATGCAGTCGGGCATCGCGCCCTGCCCCGGCAGCACCACGCGGTCGGCGGCACGGATCGCCTCGGGACGCTCGACGATGGCCACGTCGGCTTCCGGTGCGGCCTGCCTCAGCGCCTGGGCCACCGAACGCAGGTTGCCCATTCCATAATCCACAATCGCAATTGAAGTTTTCATCTCGAATCCGGCCTGCTCAAAAGGCCTTGCCCTTGGCTGTGTGGCGCAGGTGCGCCGCGATGTGCCCTGATCTGCCTTCGAAGCCGTCAATGTACGCCAGTCGGCGCGTGCGAGCCCATAAGCCAAACGGCTAATGTGGCGCGCACGCCGCATGGGGAGGCCGGCCCCGCCTCGGCGCGCTCGAAGTCCTGCTCCGGCATGCGCCTGGCACAGTGCGCGTAGCGCGGCCCGCCTTCTGGTCGGTGAAAGGCGTCGCTTAGAGGCTGCCCTTCGTCGACGGAATCCTGCCCGCCTGACGTTCGTCCAGTTCGGCGGCCTGGCGCAGCGCGCGGCCGAATGCCTTGAACACGGTTTCCATCTGATGGTGCGCGTTGAGGCCGCGCAGGTTGTCGATGTGCAGCGTCACGCCGGCGTGGTTCACGAAGCCGCGGAAAAATTCGATCGACAGGTCGACGTCGAACGTGCCGATGCGCGCACGCGTGAACGGCACGTGGAATTCGAGGCCCGGACGGCCCGAGAAGTCAATCACGACGCGCGAGAGCGCCTCGTCGAGCGGCACATAGGCGTGGCCGTAGCGGCGAATGCCCTTCTTGTCGCCAATGGCCTGCGCCACCGCCTGGCCGAGCGTGATGCCGACGTCTTCCACCGTATGGTGGTCGTCGATATGCGTGTCGCCATGCGCCTCGATCTCGAGATCGATCAGACCGTGTCGTGCGATCTGGTCGAGCATGTGGTCGAGAAACGGCACACCGGTCGCGAGCTTTTGCTCGCCGGTGCCGTCCAGATTGAGTTTCACGCTGATTTGCGTTTCGCTGGTGTTGCGAACGACTTGCGCGACGCGCATGGCAATTTCCTTCAGACAGCCCGTAACAGGAGAGTGGGAGAACGAAGCATCGGCCTAACGGAGCACGAGCTTCAGGGCAGCGAGCAATTGCGCGTTTTCGTCGGGGGTGCCAACGGTCAGGCGCACGCAGTTCGCAAGCAATGGGTGCATTTTACCCACGTTTTTGATCAGAATCCGGGCAGACAGCAGCGTGTCAAAAACCGCGGCCGCGTCGGGCACGCGCACGAGCAGGAAATTGCCAGCGCTTTCGAACACCTCGGCGCCAGGCAGCTTCGCCACTTCAGCGGCCAGCGTCGCACGTTGCGCGCGCAATTCGGCGGCCTGCGCATCGAGCACGTCGACATGGTCGAGCAGCAGATCGGCCGCCGCCTGCGTGAGCACGTTCACGTTGTAGGGCGGGCGCACCTTGTCGAACTCGTTGAGCCAGGACGGACGCCCGGCCAGATAGCCGAGGCGGATGCCCGCGAGCCCGAGCTTCGACATCGTGCGCATCACGACCACGTTGTCGAACTCGCCCGCGCGCGGCATCCAGCTTTGCATCGCGAACGGCTGATAGGCCTCGTCGATCACCACGAGGCTCTTCGCCTCTCCAGCCGCCGCGATCACGCGCTCGATGTCGGCGTCGTCGAACAGCGTGCCCGTGGGGTTGTTCGGGTAGGCCAGCCAGATCACGGCGGGCGTGTGCTCCGCGATCGCCGCGAGCGTCGCTTCGAGGTCGAGCGTGAAGTCGGCCTTGAGCGGCACGCCGACGAACTCCAGCTGCGCGAACTTCGCCGACATCGCGTACATGACGAAGCCCGGCACCGGCGCGAGCACCTTCGCGCCCGGCTTCGCGCACGCCATGGTGATCATGCTGATGATCTCGTCCGAGCCGTTGCCGAGCAGCACGTCGCAGTCGGCGGGCACGCGCATCGTCTCCTTGAGCTTCGCGATCAGCGCCTCGGGGCGCGGCGCGGGATAGCGGTTGAGCGCGACCGCCGCGAGGCGTTCGCCCAGTTGCGCGGCCAGATCGGCGGGCAAAGGAAACGGGTTCTCCATGGCGTCGAGCTTCACGAAACCGGAAGCGTCGGGCACGGGGTAACTCGTCATCGCGAGCACGTCGCGACGGATGATGTCTTGTGGTGTCGTCATGTCGAAAGGCGGCTCGCGAAAAGCGGGGCCGCCGGCACGGGCAGCTCGGCGAGCCGGCTGCCCTGGTTATCGTCGTGGTCTCTGCTGCGTGCGGGTCAAACTGAAGGTCGAACTGCTGCGCCCCGCGCACTCGCGGGGCTTACCGTCGCGCAGCGTCTCCTTGCCACGCGGCGGCTCGTTCAACCGGTTTCTGCCAGTTGCGAGGCGCGCCTTACACCTGCTTCATGCGGAATTCGGCACTGCGCGCGTGGGCTTGCAGGCCTTCGCCGTAGGCCAGCTCGGCCGCGATCTCGCCGAGCGTTTGCGCGCCTTCCGCGCTCACCTCGATGAGGCTCGAGCGCTTGATGAAATCATAGACGCCAAGCGGCGACGAGAAACGTGCGGTACGAGACGTAGGCAGCACGTGATTCGGCCCCGCGCAGTAGTCGCCGAGGCTTTCGCTCGTGTAGCGGCCAAGGAAGATCGCGCCCGCGTGGCGGATTTCGGCGCCCCACTTCTGCGGCTCCAGCGCCGAGATCTCGAGGTGCTCCGGCGCGATCTCGTTGGCGATGGCGCAGGCCTCGGCCATGTCGCGCACCTTCACGAGCGCGCCGCGGTTCGTAAGCGACGTGGCGATGACTTCGGCGCGCGGCATGGCGGGCAGCAGCTCGTCGATGGCGTCTTCCACGCGCTTGATGAAGCTCTCGTCCGGGCACAGCAGGATGGACTGTGCGAGCTCGTCGTGCTCGGCCTGCGAGAACAGGTCCATGGCCACCCAGCGCGGATCGGTCGTGCCGTCGCAAATCACGAGGATTTCCGAGGGGCCCGCAATCATGTCGATGCCTACCGTGCCGAACACGCGGCGCTTGGCCGAAGCGACATAGGCGTTGCCCGGGCCGCAAATCTTGTCGACGGCGGGGATCGTGTCCGTGCCGTAGGCGAGCGCCGCCACCGCCTGCGCACCGCCGATCGTGAACACGCGATCGACGCCGCCGAGCAGCGCCGCCGCAAGCACGAGCGGGTTCTTCACGCCGTCGGGCGTGGGCACGACCATGATGATTTCGCGTACGCCCGCGACCCGCGCGGGAATGGCGTTCATCAGCACGGACGACGGATACGCGGCCTTGCCGCCGGGCACATACAGGCCCACGCGGTCGAGCGGCGTGACCTTCTGGCCGAGCACCGTGCCGTCGGATTCGGTGTACTGCCAGCTATGCGAGCCGCACTCGATGCGCTGCTTCTCGTGGTAGCCACGCACGCGCGCCGCCGCCGCTTCGAGCGCCGCGCGCTGCTTGGGCTCGAGGCTCTCCAGCGCCGCTTCGAGTTCGCTGAACGGCAGTTCGAGCGCCGCGACGCTCGGGGCGGCGAGGCGGTCGAAGCGGTTCGTGTAGTCGAGCACGGCGGCGTCGCCGCGCGCCTTCACGTCGGCGAGAATCTGCGCGACGGAGCGCTCGATGGCCTCGTCCTCGCTCGCCTCGAAGGCGAGCACCGCGTGCAGCGCCTGCTTGAAGCCTTCGGCGCCGGAATCGAGTTTGCGCATCGTGATAGCCATGCTGGTATCCATCCGTTACGTTGTGCGCGCCGCGCGGTTCGAGGCGCACTGCGCGCGAGGCGGCGCGTGATTGCGCCTGCCCTTCGCTTCTACCCGGTCAGCTCGCCTGCGTGCCGCGCGACGCGCGTTCGAACGCGTCGATGATCGGCCGCAGCGCGGCGCGCTTGAGCTTGAGCGCCGCCTGATTCACGACGAGGCGCGACGAGATCTCCATGATCTCCTCGACCTCGACCAGATTGTTCGCGCGCAGCGTGCCGCCCGTGCTGACGAGGTCGACGATCGCGTCGGCGAGGCCCACGAGCGGCGCGAGTTCCATCGAGCCGTACAGCTTGATGAGATCGACGTGCACGCCCTTGGCCGCGAAGTGCTGGCGCGCGGCTTCCGTGTACTTGGTCGCCACGCGCAGGCGCGCGCCCTGGCGCACCGCGTTCGCGTAGTCGAAGCCGCCCTTCACGGCCACCGAAAGACGGCAGCGCGCGATGTCGAGGTCGATCGGCTGATACAGGCCGCCGCCGCCGTGCTCGTTGAGCACGTCCTTGCCCGCCACGCCGAAGTCGGCCGCGCCGTACTCCACGTAGGTGGGCACGTCGGTCGCGCGCACGATGATCACGCGCAGGTTCGGGTCGGTGGTCGGCAGGATCAGCTTGCGCGAGGTTTCCGGGTCTTCGGTCACATGCACGCCGGCCGCGGCGAGCAGCGGCATCGTCTCCTCGAAGATGCGGCCCTTCGAGAGCGCAAGCGTGAGCGGCGCGCTGGCCGCGGCCGCCGGCGTGGGCCTGGACTCGACCGTGCTCATTGCGCGCTCCCCTTGATCCGCTTCACGTTCGCGCCGATCTTCGTGAGCTTCGCTTCCATGCGGTCGTAGCCGCGGTCGAGGTGATAGATGCGGTCGATCAGCGTTTCGCCGTCGGCGCACAGGCCCGCGATCACGAGGCTCGCCGAGGCGCGCAGGTCGGTTGCCATCACCTTCGCGCCCGAGAGCTTCTCGACACCGGCGACGAGCGCCGTCTTGCCGTCGATCGTGATGTGGGCGCCCAGGCGATTCAGTTCCTGCACGTGCATGAAGCGGTTTTCGAAGATGGTTTCGACCACTTGCGAGGTGCCGTCCGCGATCGTGTTGAGCGCCATGAACTGCGCCTGCATGTCGGTCGGGAACGCCGGGTATTCGGAGGTGCGCACGTTCACGGCGCGCGCGCGCTCGTGCATGCGCACGCGCATCCAGTCGTCGCCCTCTTCGATCGTCACGCCGGCTTCGCGCAGTTTGTCGGTGACGGCGTCGAGGATGTGCGGACGCACGTGGCGCAGCGTGACGTCGCCGCCCGCGGCCGCGACCGCGCACAGGAACGTGCCCGCTTCGATACGGTCCGGAATGACGGTGTGGTGCGCGCCGTGGAGCCTGTCCACGCCTTGAATGACGAGGCGGTCGGTGCCGATGCCTTCGATCTTCGCGCCCATCGCCACGAGCAGATGCGCGAGGTCGCCCACTTCGGGCTCGCGCGCGGCGTTCTCGATCACCGTTTCGCCATCGGCGAGCACGGCGGCCATCAGCAGGTTTTCCGTGCCGGTGACCGTGATCATGTCGGTGACGATGCGCGCGCCCTTCAGGCGCTTCGCGCGCGCCTCGATGAAGCCGTGCTCGATGTTGATCTCGGCGCCCATCGCCTGCAGGCCTTTGATGTGCTGATCCACGGGGCGCGCGCCGATCGCGCAGCCGCCCGGCAGCGACACCTTCGCCTCGCCGAAGCGCGCGACGAGCGGCCCGAGCACGAGGATCGACGCGCGCATCGTCTTCACGAGTTCGTACGGCGCGACGAGATTGTTCACCTTCGAGGCGTCGAGCTGCACGCGCGCGCCGTTCTGCTCGGTGCGCACGCCCATCTGGCCGAGCAGCTTGAGTGTCGTGCGCACGTCCTGGAGGTCGGGCACGTTGTCGAGATGAACGGGTTCAGCGCTCAGAAGGCCTGCACAGAGAATGGGCAGCGCCGCATTCTTTGCACCGGAAACAGCCACTTCCCCTGCGAGCTTCTGCCCGCCGACGATGACGAGTTTATCCATGCCTGAGGTTTCCTGATCGGTGCGGCCGGTTTGCGGGGTCGCTTGATGTTGAGTTGCGCCGCTCGCGGCGGCGTCTTTGTCCTGGGTGATTCGCACTGAGATTCCAGATTATGCGTTCTGCCATTCGGCGGGCGTGAGCGTCTTCATGCTGAGCGCGTGGATTTCCTCGCGCATGCGGTCGCCGAGCGCCGCATAGACGAGCTGATGGCGCTGGATCAGGCGCTTGCCGTCGAAGGCTGAGGAGACGATCGTTGCGAAGAAGTGCTGGCCATCGCCTTCGACTTCGAGGTGCTCGCACGCGAGCCCTGCCGAGATGTACTGCTTGATCTGTTCCGGAGTCGGCAACATGAGTATGGCTCCTGCTTAGTGACGCAGCTTGTACCCGCTCGCAAGCAAACGCATGGCGAGCGTGGCCAGCGCCACGAAAAACACGAAAACGATCGACAGGCTCACGAGCGGGTTGATGTCGGACAGGCCGAAGAACCCGAAGCGGAAACCATCGATCATGTAGAAGAATGGATTGAGCCGCGACACTTCGCGCCACAGGGGCGGCAGCGTATGCGTCGAGTAAAACACGCCCGAAAGGAACGTGAGCGGCATGATGAGAAAGTTCTGAAACGCCGCGAGCTGGTCGAACTTCTCCGCCCAGATCCCGGCGATCAGGCCGAGCGTGCCGAGGATCGCCGAGCCGAGCACCGCGAACGCGAGGATGTAGAACGGCGCGGCGAAGCTCATCGGAATGAACCAGATCGTCACGACAAATACGCCCGCGCCGACGGCGAGGCCGCGCACGATCGAGGCGAGCACGTAGGCGCCGAACATCTCCCATGCCGCGAGCGGCGGCAACAGCACGAAGACGAGATTGCCCGTGATCTTCGACTGGATCAACGACGACGAGCTGTTCGCAAAGGCATTCTGCAGCACGCTCATCATCACGAGGCCGGGAATCAGGAAGCTCGTGTACTCCACGCCCGGATACACCTCGACGTGGCCGCGCAGCGCATGGCCGAAGATCGTGAGATAGAGCAGCGCGGTGATGACGGGCGCGAGCACGGTCTGGAAAGCGACCTTCCAGAAACGCAGCACTTCCTTGTAGAACAGCGTACGGAAACCGCTCATGCGAGACCCTCGACCACTTCAGGACCGTTCATCACCTGCACGAAAACATCCTCCAGATCGGCCTTGCGCACTTCCACTTCTTCGAGTTTGCAGCCGTTCGCGCGACACTTCGCCAGAATGCGCTCCACGTCGTCGTAGCTCGCGAGGCGCAGCAGATGCTGGTGTGCGCTGGCGTTGGAAGGATCGACTTCGAGCGCGCGCAGATCGCTCGGCAGCACGCCTTCCGAGAAGCGCAGGAACAGCTGCGTGCCCGCAAAGCGCTGCAGCAGCGCGCTCGTGCGCTCGAGCGCGACCATCTCGCCGCGCCGGAGCATGGCGATGCGGTCGCACAATTGCTCGGCTTCTTCGAGATAGTGCGTGGTAAGGACAATGGTGTGCCCTTCGCGGTTCAGGCGCGCGATGAACTTCCAGAGCGTCTGGCGCAGTTCCACGTCCACGCCGGCGGTGGGTTCGTCGAGCACGATCACGGGCGGCCGGTGCACGAGCGCCTGCGCCACGAGCACGCGGCGCTTCATGCCGCCGGACAGCGCGCGCATGTTCACGTCGGCTTTCTCGGTGAGATCGAGATTGGCCATGACTTCGTCGATCCACGCGTCGTTGTTGCGCAGGCCGAAGTAGCCGGACTGGATGCGCAGCGTCTCGCGCACGGTGAAGAACGGATCGAACACCAGTTCCTGCGGCACGACGCCCAGGTTGCGGCGCGCGTTGCGGTAGTCGGCGACGACATCGTGGCCGCGGACGGCAATCGAGCCCTCGTCCGCGCGCGCGAGGCCGGCAAGAATGCTGATGAGCGTCGTCTTGCCCGCGCCGTTCGGGCCGAGCAGCCCGAAGAACTCGCCGTCTTCGACCGTGAAGCTGACGCCCTTGAGCGCCTGAAGCGACTTGTAGCGCTTCTTGACGTTACGGATTTCTATGGCTGGCATGACTAATACGCCGCCCGTTTGCGTACGGCGCGGCTCAAGAGTGCATCAATGCTGCGGGGAAGACCGGAATTGGGGACGGCTCGTGAGGCCGGCTTTGCTGTCTCAGTGCACGCTTATTACATACCAAGCGGTACTTTTTGCGCCGAGGCAGCGCCCAAAAAACGGTTGATTATAGGCCAAGTCGGAAAGCGCGGCCTGGCCCTGGAGGGGAACGACGTCGGCCCGGCAGTGCGGTGAGACCGCTCGAACGCAAGCGTCCGGCCAGGCGACGCGGGTCAATGTCGCTCGTCGAGAAGCGAATCGACGCCGTAGGCGCGCGCGAGAGAGGCGAGCGCGGGGGGCATGTTGAGTACGGCGAGGGAAGCGCCGCGCTCACGCGCGGCACGCTGCCATGCGATCAGCACGGCCAGCGCCGATGAATCGAACTGGGTGAGCGCCGCGCAGTCCACGACGGTGGCGCCCGCCGAGATCTGCGCGAACCCGGCCGAGAGCGCGGCCTTCGCGCTCTCGTGGGTCAGGTTGGCACCGATGGCGAAACGCTCGCTCACGAGGTCGCCTTGCCCGATGCGAGTTGCTGGTTACGCTGCGTGAGGAACTGGATCAGGCCGTCCACGCCGCCTTGCTGGATCTTTTCCTGGAACTGCTGCTGGTACGCCTGGATGAGCCACGCGCCGAGCACGTTGATGTCATACACGCGCCAGCCTTGCGCCGTCTTGTAGAGGCGGTAGTCGAGCTCGATCGGCTGGCCGCCGTTCATGACCGTCGAACGGACCACGACGTCAGTGTCGTCCGGGTTCGCGCGAAACGGCTTGTACTGGATCTGCTGGTCGCGCACCTGGGCGAGCGCGCCCGAGTACGTGCGGATCAGCAGCGTCTTGAACTGCTCGATGACCTGTTGCTGCTGCTCCGGCGTGGCCGTGCGCCAGTTGCGGCCCATCGCGAGCTGCGTGGTGCGGCGGAAGTCGGTGTACGGCAGGATCTTTTCGTTCACGAGCTGCGTGATCTTGCTGATGTCGCCGGACTGGATGGACTTGTCACCCTTGATCTGGCTCATGACCTGCTGCGTGACCGTCTGGACCATCGCGTCGGGATTGCTGGTGTCTACCGTCTGGGCAAACGCGCCGCCGGCAAACGAAAGAAACATGGCGAAAAACGGGTACAGAAAGAATTTTTTCATATCGAGCCCTGCTAGTTGGGGGACATCGCCCCGTTGGAACCAACGATATCACGCGAAATCTATCGCGCTGTGTCAAAACCGCCAGCAAAGTGCGACAAGCGTTTCTGCTTGTTACGTCAGACGTATACGTCAGACGAACGCTCCGGCGAGGCGTTCCAGCACGCTGGAACGCAGCGCTCAGTGCAGCCGCAGCATGCTCGGGAAGCCGATGCGCGCGGGCGGAATCATCTGGTCGCCCGGCACCGTGGTTTCCGACGCGCCCACGGGCGCCGCGGCGCCGGCCGGGCCTTCCAGCGTGGCCGGGGCGGTCGTTGCGCCGTTGGGGTTGGCGGGTACCATGCTGGCCGCATTCGGCGTGGCCGCAGGCGCAGTGCCCGAAGCGGGCGCTGCCGCACCGGCAGCCGCACCCGAAGCGGGGGCCGCCGCGCCCTCGTCGGTTTCGTCGTACTTCGGCAGCGGCGCGCCATCGCCGTAATCCGGCAGATTGCTGTTGTCCGACGACGCGCGGCCATCCGACAGCAGATAGCGGCGGCGCTGCAGATAGGCGTTGCGGATGAACGAGTACTTGTCGATCGCCGCGCCTTCGAGCAGGTCGCTCGCGCCCAGCAGATTGGCGCGCGTGCTCACCACGTTCAGGCCGTAGAGGCCCCACGACAGCGCGGCCGGATCCACATAGGTGAGCGGGTTGATGAAGTAGTTGGGCACGAGGCCGACGCCGTCACGCACCGTGCTCGGCCCGAACAGCGGCAGCACGAGGTACGGGCCGGGCGGCACGCCATAGTGGCCGAGCGTGAGGCCGAAGTCCTGGTTGTGCTTGGGCAGCTTCGCGAGCGTCGCGACGTCGAACAGGCCACCGAGGCCGAAGACCGTGTTGATCACGATCCGCATGATGTCCTCGACACCGTCGGTGATCCTCAGCTGCAGGAAGTTGTTCGCGGCGTTGTACACGTCGCCGATGTTCGCGAAGAAGTTCGTCACGCTGTCGCGCACGGGCTGCGGCGTCACCTTCACGTAGCCCTGCGCCACCGGCTTGAGCGCGTACGTGTCAACCTTGTCGTTGAACGTGTACACCGTGCGGTTGAACCCTTCCCATGGATCTTCCTTCGACGGCGTCTGCACCGTCGAACAACCCCCGAGTGCAAGCGCCGCGACGCCAAGCGTAATGGCGCGCATGCGTATGGTCGTCATTCTTTTTCTCCTTCTTATTGGGCCGCCGAAGCCGCCGGTGCAGGCGCTGGGGCCGGCGCCGGTGCGGGCGCGGGCGCGGGTGCGGGTGCGGGTGCGGGTGCGGGTGCGGGCGCGGCAGCAGGCGCCGCATCCGTGCTCGCGCCGCTGGACGCCTTCGTGGCGCCCGAATCCGCCGCCTTGCTATAGAGGAACTGGCCGATCAGGTTTTCGAGCACGATGGCCGACTGCGTCATCGAAATGGTGTCGCCGGCCTTGAGCATTTCCGAATCGCCGCCCGGCTCGAGGCCGATGTACTGCTCGCCGAGCAGACCCGACGTGAGGATCTTCGCCGACGTGTCCTTCGGAAACTGGTACTGCTGGTCGAGGTTGATCGTCACCAGCGCCTGATAGGTGTTGGAATCGAAGCCGATCGAAGCCACCCGGCCCACGGTCACGCCCGCGCTCTTCACCGGCGCGCGCGGCTTGAGGCCGCCGATATTGTCGAACTTGAGCTTCACCGGGTAGGTGGACTGGAACGACAGCGAACTCATGTTGCCGGCCTTCAGCGCGAGAAACAGCAGCGCGATAAAGCCCAGCACCACAAACAGACCGACCCAGAAGTCGAGAGCATTCTTTTTCATCGTCATCCCAATGAGAATCCGTTGCGGCGTCGCTCACGCGCGCGCCGCGCCGCCGGGTCGCTGCCCGGCGTCTTTAGCTGAACATCAGCGCGGTGAGCAGGAAGTCGAGGCCGAGCACCGCGAGCGACGCGTACACGACCGTCTTGGTGGTCGCGCGCGACACGCCCTCGGGCGTGGGCTTCGCCTCATAGCCTTGATAGAGCGCGGTGAAGGTCACGGCGAAGCCGAACACGATGCTCTTCACAACGCCGTTGCCCACGTCGGTCCAGACGTCCACGCCGCCCTGCATTTGCGACCAGAACGCGCCGGCGTCCACGCCGATCAGCACCACGCCCACCACGTAGCCGCCCAGAATGCCGACCGCGCTAAAGATGGCCGCGAGGATCGGCATGGCGATCACGCCCGCCCACATGCGCGGCGCGACCACCACGCGCACGGGGTCCACCGCCATCATCTCCATGGCCGTGAGTTGCTCGCCCGCCTTCATGAGGCCGATCTCGGCCGTGAGCGAGGTGCCCGCGCGGCCCGCGAACAAGAGCGCGGTGACGACGGGCCCGAGTTCCCGCACGAGCGAGAGCGCGACCAGCAGCCCGAGCGCCTGCTCGGAGCCGTAGCGGTTGAGCGTGTAATAGCCCTGCAGCCCGAGCACGAAGCCCACGAACAGGCCCGACACGGCAATGATCAAGAGCGAATAATTGCCGACGAAGTGGATCTGCTTCGTGACAAGACGCGGCCGGCGCAGTAGCGGGAAGAATTCGAGCACGAGGCGCACGAAAAAGCGCGTCGCATGCCCCGCGCGCGCGATCGTTTCGAGCACGGTGCGCCCCATCGAGCTGATGGCGCCGATCATGAGCGGCCTCCGCCAAAGCCGAAGTCCGCTTCGAGCGGCAGGTTCGACGGGTAATGGAACCGGAACGGGCCGTCCGGCGCGCCGTCGATGAACTGGCGCACGATCGGGTCGGTCGAGGCGCGCAGCTCGTCGGGCGTGCCCTGCGCCTGCACCCGGCCGTTCGCCATGAAGTACACGTAGTCGGCGATCGCGAACGACTCGGGCACGTCGTGCGTGACGAGGATCGAGGTTGCGCCGAGCGCGTCGTTGAGCGTGCGGATGAGGTTCGCGGTGATGCCGAGCGAAATCGGGTCGAGACCCGCGAACGGCTCGTCGTACATCATGAGCTCGGGGTCGAGCGCGATGGCGCGCGCGAGCGCCACGCGACGCGCCATGCCGCCGGAAATTTCCGAAGGCGCGAGGTCGCGCGCGCCACGCAGGCCGACGGCGTTGAGCTTCATGAGCACGAGGTCGCGGATCAGTTCTTCAGGCAGGTCGGTGTGCTCGCGCAGGGCGAAGGCGACGTTCTCGAACACCGACATGTCGGTGAAGAGCGCGCCGAACTGGAAGAGCATGCCCATCTTGCGACGCAGGGCGTAGAGGCCGTCGCGCGATTGCGCGCCGACGTCCTGCCCGCCGAACAGCACCTGGCCGCGCTGGGCGCGAACGAGGCCGCCGATCAGACGCAGCACTGTCGTTTTTCCGCCACCGGAGCCGCCCATGACCGCCACTACCTGACCGCGCGGGAAGCGCATGTTCAGGCCGGACAGGACGAGCCGGTCGCCATATCCGAAGTCGACGTCGCGCAGTTCCAGCAGGGTCTCAGAGGTTGAGGGCACGTGGTCTGACAGTCCATTTACACGAAGGCGGGATTATAGGGCCATCGTGGAAAACCTGCCGTGACGCCCCCGGACCCGCCAATGTAAGCCGCAAGCGCCCGCTGCTGCGGGTTGCGGCCCCCTTGGCCCCGGGTCGCGCACGCGGCGCAGCCCGATGCCAGGGCGGACCATTATTGCGTAAACGCGTTGCGCAATGCAGCAACGGCGGCAGCCGGGTCGGCCGCCTCGGTCACGGCGCGCACTACCGCTGCGCTGCCGGCGCCCGTGGCGAGCACTTCGGGCAGCACGTTGCCGTCGATGCCGCCGATCGCCACCATCGGCACGACGCCGTCCAGCAGCTTCACGTAGCGGGCGAGACGCGCGAGGCCTTGGGGCGCCGTGGGCATGGCCTTGGTCGTGGTCGCGAACACGGCGCCGCACGCGAGGTAGCTCGGACGGAAATGCAGCGCCGTGAGCATCTCGAAGTAGCCGTGCGTCGAGAGGCCGAGACGCACGCCGGCGGCCGCGATTGCACCGAGGTCGGCTTCGCGCAGGTCTTCCTGGCCGAGGTGCACGCCATAAGCGCCGGCCGCGACGGCCTCCTGCCAGTGATCGTTGATGAAGAGCTGCGCGTCGTGCTTGCGGCCCGCCACCACGCAACGCGCGATTTCGCTCGCGAGCGCCGGCGACTTCGGCTGCTTGCTGCGCAACTGCACCGTCTTCACGCCGTAGTCGAGCACGCGCTCGACCCAGTCGGCCGTGGGCAGCACCGGATACAAGCCAAGCTTCGCGGGACACGGCGCGAACGGCTGCGCGGGCGCGGCGGGCAGGCCCAGCACGCGCGGAAAACGCTTGATGTCGACGGGCCAGGCGTCGGCCTGCTGCTCGTCGCCGTCGCGCCAGGCGAGCGCGAGCACGAGCGCGTCGTGCGGATCGAAGCCGCAGTCGAGGAAGGCCGCCAGCGCCGGGATCCAGTCTTCCGCCAGTTCGCCCTCGAGCGCGTAACGCTCGCCGCCCAGATGCAGCGTGGCGCGCGCCGCCTTCGGGTGTTCGCCCGCGGCTTCGATCACGCCCGCGCCGTCCGTCATCCAGCGCGCGATGTTGGCCAGATGCGGCGCCGCGTCGGTCAGGATGATCAGATCGCCGCCGTTGGGGGCGTCGGGCGGCGTAAGACAGATGCGCCACGGCGCATGCGTGGGCTGCCAGTCGCCCAGGCGCGCGCGGATGCGCTCCGCCGTTTCGGTGAGTTCGTCGGCGGGCGGCCAGAACAGTTCGCGGTCCTGCAGGCGCAGCGTTTCAGTCATCGCTTGTCTCCATCCTGGTGCCAGAACGGCATGCCGACCACGGGCGTGCTCGCGACCGCCGCTTCGCGTTCGGCCATCGGTCCGGCGAGATACGCGGTGCGCCCCGCCTCGACGCCCAGCGCGAACGCGCGCGCCATCGCCTCGGGATACGTGGCCTGCGAAACGGCCGTGTTGAGCAGCACGCCGTCGAAGCCCCACTCCATCACCTGGCACGCGTGCGAAGGCACGCCCAGGCCCGCATCGACGATCAGCGGCACATCGGGCAAGCGTTCGCGCAGCACGCGCAAGCCGTAGGGGTTGATCACGCCCTTGCCGGTGCCGATCGGCGCGCCCCACGGCATGAGCGCCTCGCAGCCCGCGTCGAGCAGACGCCGGCCGATCACGAGGTCCTCGGTGCAATACGGCAGCACCTTGAAGCCGTCCTTCACGAGGCGCGACGCGGCTTCGATCAGGCCGACCGGGTCGGGCTGCAGCGTGTAGTCGTCGCCGATCAGCTCAAGCTTGATCCAGTCGGTTTCGAAGACTTCGCGCGCCATGTGCGCCGTCGTCACCGCCTCGTTGACCGTGAGGCAGCCGGCCGTGTTCGGCAGGAGCGGCACGCCGTGGCGCTTGAGCAGGTCGAAGAAGCCGGCCTCGGCGGTGCCCTCGTTCATCTGGCGGCGCAGCGCGACGGTGATCATGCCGGGGCGCGCGGCGGCCATCGAGTCGGCGAGCGACTGCAGCGACGGATAGCGCGACGTGCCGAGCAGCACGCGGCTGGCGAAGGTTTCGCCGTAGAGCGTGAGCGCATCGGCGGTGGAGGTGGTGGTCATGGGTTGGAATCCTTGGCGGTGTCGTGAACGCGCTCGCCGTGTATGCGATGCGCGCGACCGGAGGCTTGGGCGAGCGAGGCTCAGCCGCCGGCCACGGGGCTCACGACGTCGAGGCGGTCGCCCGCCTGGAGCGCGCGCGCGCCATGCTGGGTGCGCGCCACGAAATTGCCGTTCAGCGCGACGGCGAACGGCGGACGCGCGCCGAATGCGGTGAGCGCATCGGCGACAGTCGCGCCCTCAGGCAGCGTGATCGGCTTCTGGTTGATATGAATGTCCATGGCAAATGCGTTCTCAAACTGCGGATTGTTTCTGGTGAGGCGTCAGGCCGGCTCGTGCGCGCCCTGCGCGTGCAGCATCTCGCTCCAGCGCGACGCACGGCGCAGCGACTCGAAGGAATCGGCATCGCTCACGCGGCCGTCGAGCAGGGCTTGTGCGACGCGCGCGGCTTCGTCGGCGACTTCCGGCGCGATCATGAAGCCGTGCCGATAGAGGCCGTTCACGCGCAGCGTGGTCTTGCCGTCCCAGATCAGCGCCGGGCGGTGGTCGGGCAGCGTCGGACGGCACTGCGTGTTCAACTCGAGGATGCGCGCCTCGCCGAACGCCGGATGCACCGCAAACGCCGCGCTCAGCAGTTCGAGCGCCGAGCGCACGCTCACGGGCGAACGGTCCTCGCCTTCGATCTCAGTCGCGCCGATCACGAAGACATCGCGTTCCTTGGGCGCGATATAGAGCGGATAGCGCGGATGCAGGAGCCGCACCGGGCGCGTGAGCATGATGCCGGGTGCGTGCACGCGCGCGACTTCGCCGCGAATGCCGCGCAAACCCGGCAGCGCAGGCTTGGCGCCCAGCCCGCGGCAGTCGATCGTCACGCGCGCGGGCGGCGGATTGGCCTCGTCGACCGTGGTGTGCCAGTGGGTTTCCACGCCGCGCGCGGCGAGCCCCGCCGCCAGCGCGGCCAGGGCCTGGCGATTGTCGAGCTGGCCCTCGCCTTCGAGCAGCCAGCCGCGCGCGAAGCGCCCGGCGAGCGCCGGTTCGGCGGCGTCGAGCTGCGCGCCGGCAAGCGCGACGAAGTTGGCATCGGCGAGCGAACGCGGCGCGTTGGCGCGCACGCGGCGCTCGAAGAGCGGCGCTTCGGTGCGATCGGCGCTATGCCAGACCACCAGCGTGCCGTTGCGCTGGAAGAACACGGGCTCCGGCAGCTCGGCCAGGATGCGCGGCCAGGTTTCGAGCGACGCGACGCCAAGCTCGGTAATGAGCATTTCGGCGACGGCTGCCTCCGCGAGCGGCGCGAGCATGGCCGCCGCGACCCAGGCTGCGGCTTCGCCGCCTTCGGGGCCGCCGCGCTCGTAAAGCGCGACGCGATGGCCCTCGCCGGCCAGACGCCATGCGACGAGCCGGCCGCTCAGGCCGCCGCCGAGCACGGCGAAGTCGGGCACGCTTCCCACGTTATGGTGGCGGGCGCGGCTCATGACGACACTCCGTCACGCAAGGCGAACGCGATAAGAATCGGGGAACAAAGAGAATAGGCGGTCATCGTATCCTTTCCGTACGGCAGCAGCAGACGTACCCAAGGACGAAACCGGCTGGCAAGGCCGACCGTGGAGGCTATGCGGCGCAGACGGCCCGATACGGAATGCGTATACGAACCCAGGCGCCCAAAGCGCAGCCCGGCGGGAATCCTGGCGCCCCCGCCTTTTCAAAACCCAGGCTGGGCGCTCCGGTAAGACTTTCTGGAAACTTCCCGCGCCGGTATTACCCGGATCGGGTGCAAAGGGTTTCTCTCAGCCTCACTGGCGGCATGCCCGGCATACCGGTGAAGCACCCCTGTTTCGTCAACGATGATTAGACCACAAAACGCGCGCGGCCCGCAAACCTCGGCGGAACCGGGGGGCGTGGTCTGGCACAATGCCCTGAACCCGCCTCTTTCGCCTCGCGAGCCCGCGCGGTGAGACAATGAGCGCCACGCTACGGCGGCGCCGGCGTGCGCTTTTGTCTCCACGCCTCGCGCCGGTTTTGGCTCCGCCTGTGACCCGTTAAGACTCACTTAAGCGCCCGACGACAGAATCGCTGCAAAAATCGCTGCAACGCTGCCGCCGTGCGGCGCGCGGCGCATGCCCCCAGCGGGCCGCCACACCTTCAGGACGCACATGACCAACCAACCTGCCCGCGCCACGCCCGATCAGAACGAGCATCAGAAGATCACCGCGTGGAGCCTGATCAAGCCCTACTGGGTCTCCGAGGAACGCTGGATCGCCTGGGGCCTGCTCGTCGCGATCATCGTGATGAACCTGCTCGTCGTGTGGATCAACGTGCGCCTGAACGGCTGGAGCGCGGAGTTCTACAACGCATTGCAGGCCAAGGACGTCAAGCGCTTCCCGCCGCTGTTGATGACCTTCACCGAACTGGCGTTCGGCTTCATCATCCTCGCGGTGTATGGCCGCTATCTGCGCCAGATGCTCGGCTTTCGCTGGCGTCAGTGGCTCACCACGCGGTTCCTGAACGAGTGGCTCGGCAAGGGCGCGTTCTACCGCATCGAGCGCGACCGCCTCGCCGACAACCCCGACCAGCGGATCAGCGACGACCTCCAGTCGTTCGCCACGACCACCCTGTCGCTCACGCTCGACCTGCTCTCCACGGTCGTGACGCTGATCTCGTTCGTCACGATCCTGTGGACGCTCGCGGGCGCGCTCACCGTCACGCTGGGCGGGCAGCCGCTCGCGATTCCGGGCTACATGGTGTGGGCCGCCGCGCTCTATGCCGTGTTCGGCTCGCTCGTGATCCAGAAGGTCGGCCACCCGCTCGTGTCGATCAACTACCAGCAACAAAAGGTGGAAGCGGACTTCCGCTTCGGCCTGATCCGCCTGCGCGAAAACGCCGAGCAGATCGCCCTCTACGACGGCATGGACACCGAGCGCGGCAACGCGCAAGGCCTCTTCGCGCACATCAAGGACAACTGGTGGCGTGTGATGAAGTACACGAAGCGCCTCACCTTCGTGCTGAGCTTCTATGGCCAGATCGCCATCATCTTCCCGCTCGTGGTGGCCGCGCCGCGCTACTTCGCGGGCGCCTTCACGTTCGGCGTGCTGATGCAGATCTCGCAGGCGTTCGGCACCGTGAGCGACTCGTTCTCGTGGTTCATCAACAGTTACTCCACGCTGGTCGAATGGCGCGCTACCGTGAATCGTCTGCGCGAATTCGTGCGTGTGGTGCACTCGCCGCGTCTGAAGGAATCGGTCTCGCCTGCCACCGAGCACGGCGGCATCAACCTGCACTTCATCGACAACAACGAGCTCGCCACCGAGCATCTCAAGCTCTCGCTGCCCAACGGCACGCCGCTCTCGGAAGTGCGCGACATCGCTATCAAGCCGGGCTCGCGCTGGCTCGTGCGCGGTCCCTCGGGCGCGGGCAAGAGCACGCTGATGCGCGCGCTCGCGGGCCTCTGGCCGTTCGGCGAAGGCTCGATCGACGCGCCAGTCGATGCGCGCATGATGTTCATCCCGCAGCAGAGCTATCTGCCCATCGGTACGCTCAAGGCGGCGCTCACCTACCCCTCGCCCGCCGACGACTACAGCGACGAAGACTGCCGCGAAGCGCTGCGCGCCTGCCGCCTCGAAGAGTACGTGGATCGTCTCGGCGAATCCGCACACTGGACGCGCGTGCTCTCGCCGGGCGAACAGCAACGCCTCGCCGGCGCGCGCGTGCTGCTGCACAAGCCCGACTATCTGTTCCTCGACGAAGCGACGAGCGCGCTCGACCCCGACAACGAAAGCCGTCTCTACAAGCTGTTCATGGAACGCCTGCCCAAGGCAGCGATCGTGAGCGTCGCGCACCGTGAGTCGCTCGCCGCGTACCACCACGACACGCTCGAGATCGAGCGCATGCCCGAAGAGCGGGTTGCCGCGTGAGCGAAAGCGCGCTGCGCGTCGTGCTGATCACGGGCGCGGGCTCGGGCATCGGCGCGGCGCTCGCGCGTCGCATCGCGGCGCCGGGTGTGGCGTTGATGCTGCACGCGCGCGGCGCGGATGAGGCATCGCGCGCCCGGCTCTCCGCCGTCGCCGCCGAGTGCGAACAGCGCGGCTCGACCTGCGCCACCGCGTACGGCGATCTCGCGCAGTCCGGCCAGGCGAGCGCGCTCGTGGACGCCACGCTCGCGCAACTCGGCGCGCTCGACCAACTCGTCGCCAACGCCGGACATGCGCAGCGCCAGACGCTCGCCGCGCTCGACACCGCATCGCTCGAAGGCGCCTTCGCGGCCATGCCTGCCGCGTTCGCCGCGCTCGTCCAACGCGCGCAGCCAGCGCTGGAACGCTCGGCGCGCGCCCGCGTGGTCGCGCTGAGCTCGTTCGTCGCGCACCGTTACCGCGCCGGCGCGCCGTTCGCCGCCACGGCCGCCGCGAAAGCCGCGCTCGAATCTCTGGCGAAAACCGCCGCGGCGGAGCTGGCGCCGCACGGCGTGACCGTGAACTGCGTCGCGCCCGGCTATACGCGCAAGGACAAGGGCCCCACGCCGGAAAACGCACCGGTGTGGGAGCGTGCGGCGCAGGAAACGCCGCTCGGCCACGTGGCGGATCCCGCCGATGTCGCCGAACTCATCGCCTTCCTGCTCTCGGATGCCGCGCGCCACATCACCGGCCAGGTGATTCATGTCGATGGCGGGCTCACGCTCTAGCGCCGTGCGGTCCCCGCGCCATCGTTCGCTTGCTATCGAACTAAACATCGGAATACAACGATAGCGGGCGCTCCCAAATTGCCCCTCGCCTCAGCGCGGTTTCGCACCGTAAAATACCCCTCCAGCACACCGGAGACGGGCGGCGTCGCACCGCGCAGCCCGCCAGCGTCAAGCGCACACGCCACCCAACGCGTACTGCGCCAGCCGGGTCGCTTGCGCAGCACGCGCCGCTCAGCCGGTTCGTTGCATGCACAACAAATATGGGGGAAGACACGCGATGAGCTACTTTCACTGGTTCACCGAGTTGAACGCGCGCGAGCGGCGCACGCTCTATGCGGGATTCGGCGGCTACGCCGTCGACGCGTTCGACTTCATGATCTACTCGTTCCTGATCCCGACGCTCATCGCGACCTGGGGCATGAGCAAGAGCGAGGCCGGCATGATCGCGACCAGCTCGCTGATCTCGTCGGCGATCGGCGGCTGGCTCGCCGGCATCCTCGCCGACCGCTACGGGCGCGTGCGCGTGCTGCAGTGGACCATCGCCACCTTTGCGCTCTTCACCTGCCTCTCCGGCTTCACGCATTCGTTCTGGCAACTGCTCGCCACGCGCACGCTGCAGGGCATCGGCTTTGGTGGCGAATGGACGGTCGTCACGATGATGATGGCCGAAACGATCCGCTCGCCGCAGCATCGCGCCAAGGCCGTGGGCACGGTGCAGAGCAGCTGGTCGTTCGGCTGGGGCGCGGCCGCCATCCTGTACTGGGCCTTCTTCGCCCTGCTCCCCGAGGAATACGCGTGGCGTGCGTGCTTCTGGATCGGCATCGTGCCTGCGCTCTGGATTCTCTATGTGCGCCGCAACGTGAGCGACCCCGACGTGTTCGTCGCCACGCGCCGCGCGCGCGAAAGCGGCGCGATCCAAAGCCACTTCATGCAGATCTTCGCGCCAGCGCATCTGGCCACCACCCTGCTCGGCAGCGCGCTGTGCACCGGCATGCTCGGCGGCTACTACGCGATCACCACCTGGCTGCCCACCTACCTCAAGACGGTGCGCCACCTTTCGGTGTTCAACACGAGCGGCTATCTGATCGTGCTGATCGTCGGCTCGTTCACGGGCTACATCGTCGGCGCGATCCTGTGCGACAAGATCGGCCGGCGCGCCTCGTTCATCCTGTTCGCCATCGGCTCGTTTGCGCTCGGCATGGCTTACACCATGCTGCCCATCACCGACACCGCCATGCTCCTGCTCGGCTTTCCGCTCGGCATCGTCGTGCAGGGCATTTTCGCGGGCGTGGGCGCGTATCTCTCGGAGCTTTACCCGAACGCGATCCGCGGCTCGGGCCAGGGCTTCTGCTACAACCTCGGACGCGGGCTCGGCTCGTTTTTCCCCATTCTTGTAGGCACGTTCGCGCAAACCACGTCGCTCGTGAAGTCGATCGGCGTGGTGGCCGGCGCGGGCTATCTGCTCGTGATCGTCGCGGCGCTGTGCCTGCCGGAGACGAAAGGCAAGGCGCTGACCGAGGAAGCGCCTGCTGCCGGAAGCGAGCGAGCGTCTGCGGAGTCCACTGCACGATGAGCGCGAACATGCTGCAATACCGACCGTCCCTCCCTGTTGTGCGACCGGCATGAAAACGATTGTCCTCGGCGCCGGTGTGATCGGCGTCGCTACTGCGTACTATCTGAGCGAACGAGGCTGCGACGTCACGGTCGTCGAACGGGAACCGGGGGTCGCGCTCGGCACGAGCTTCGGCAACGCCGGCGTCATCGCGCCCGGCTATGTCACGCCGTGGGCGGCGCCCGGCATGCCCGCGAAGCTCATCAAGTATCTGCTCAAGCCCACTTCGCCGCTCATCTTCCGGCCCACGCTCGACGCCGCGCAGTGGCGCTGGATCGCGCGCTGGCTGCGTGAATGCGATCTCGCGCGCTTTCGCGTGAACAAGCAGCGCATGCAGCGCATCGCCTATTACAGCCGCGAATGCCTGCACGCGTTTCGCGCCACGCACGCGTTCGAGTACGGGCGCAGCCAGGGCTATCTGCAGCTCTTTCGCAGCGACTACGACCTCCAACTCGCGCAACCGGCGCTCGGCGTGCTGCGCGATGCGGGCATCGTCTATCGCGAACTCGATGCCGCCGCCTGCGCGCAGGTCGAGCCGGGGCTCGCCTGGTCGCGCGTGAAACCGGCGGCGGGCGTCTATCTGCCCGAAGACGAAGCCGGCGACTGCGCACGCTTCACGCGCGAACTGCGCTCCGTCTGCGAAGCACGCGGCGTCACTTTTTTGTTCGATACCGAAGTGCTCGCGCTCGAAGCCGCGGGCGGCAAGGTGAACGGCGTGCGCGTGCGCGCCGTGCCCGGGCGGCGCAAGGCGAACAACCGCAAGGACCGGCGCGAGCAGCGCCGCGCACCGGCCGAGGTGCTGCGCCCGGCCGAGCGCAGCGAGCCCGCCGACGACACGCCTCACACGCTCGCCGCCGACGCCGTGGTGGTCGCACTGGGCGTGGAGAGCGCGGCGCTCGTCGCGCCGCTTGGCGTGCGCGTGCCGCTGTATCCGGTGAAAGGCGA
>NZ_JBFRCL010000068.1:0-49770 GCF_040965695.1 Paraburkholderia sp. BR10937 | reverse complement strand
CTCGACGGCCACGTAAGGCAGCGGGATGCACAGTACCCATGCGAGCAGGAGCTTGCGCTGCGCGAGGAGGCGTTCGAGGTTGCCGCGCGCTTTGTGCAGCGCATACGCGGTCCAGAGCGCGAGCAGCATGAACGCGAAGCCGATGCCGGCCATCACCCGGAACGCGTAGTAGAGGAGCGGCACCATCGGCGGCTGGTCGGCACGCGGGAAGTCCGTGAGACCCGAGACCCGTCCGTGCAGCGAGTGCGTGCCGAGAATGCTCAAGAGTCCCGGCACTTCGATCGACCAGTCATTACGCTGATTTTGCTGATCGGGCCATGCAACGAGCGACCATGCGGCGCCTGTGCCCGGCTTGTTGGTCTGCCAGTGCCCTTCGATCGCGGCACCTTTCGCGGGTTGAGTCGCGAACACGCTGGTGCCGCTGGAGTCCCCCAGCCAGACCTGAAGCGGTGCAACGACAACGAGCACGCCCAGTGCGATCTTGAAGGAACGCGCAAAGAACTCCGGGTGCCTCCGGCGGAACAGGTGGTATGCCGAGATGCCTGCGATCACAAACATCCCGGTTTCGATCGCGGCCGTCCACATGTGAGAGACGGCCCACACCATGTCGGGGTTGAAGATGGCCGCTGCATAGTCTGTGATCACTAGCTTGCCGTTGACGACGGTGATACCGGCGGGCGTCTGCATCCACGAATTGGCGACCATGATCCAGAATACGGAAATGCTGGATCCGAGCGCTACCATCGCCGTGGCAAAGACGTGGACGCCACGTGACACACGTCCCCAGCCGAGCATCATCACGCCGATGAATCCGGCTTCGAGCATGAACGCCATTGCGCCTTCGAAACCGAGAATATTGCCGACGAACTGGCCACTGAACCGTGCGAAGCGGGACCAGTTGGTGCCAAACTGAAATTCCAGCGGAATGCCAGTCACCACGCCTACCGCGAAATTGAGCGCGAGCAGCTTGCTCCAGTGGCGGGCGTGGCGGTAGTACATCACGTCGCCGGTGCGAATCCACAGGACTTCGATCAGCAGCAGAAATATCGACAGACTGACAGTGAGGATAGGCCACACGATGTGGAAGATCGTGGTCATCGCGAACTGCGCGCGCGAGAGCTGGAGTACGTCAGTGAGCATGGTGACCGTCCCATTGCGGTGTGCGAGTGGCTACGTTTGAGCGACGCCAGCGTTGGGAGACGTTGCCCGTATAGAGCAACCTTAGGCATTGATGGTGCGCGGCTCAATTGCACAAAGGTGTAACGATACCGAGGCGCCGAAGCGATGGAAGGTCACGAAAACCTGCTCCCAAAGTTTAATTGCGACTGTGGGCGGCTCGGCCTAAATTGGTTCGCAGGCAAAACGTTTTTCGCGAATACCAACGAGACGGCGGTCAGATCGGCTCGCTATACAAGGTCTCTGTATTGGGGACTGTCTGGATGGTGCTTGCGGCGACCCGTCATGATGAAAAGCGAAATCTTCACCGCCATTGCGTCGCGCCTTTGTAGCGCTTACATCACGGGCCAGGTGCGACGCACCGTCCAGATCGCGACAAGCGCCAGAAAGTGGGCTGCTTTTGCGGACGGCCCTATGCCACCGGCCGGTTACGCGATTCTCGCGCTCATGGTTGGCGCCGTGCTTCTGGCCGCACTACTGACGGCCTGTTGGGCGCGTGTTGGCATTGGCAGCGTATTCCGGGTTGGCTGCTGGTTTTCGTGAAGCCGGAGCGGCTTCGTCATTTTCGCCAATGTTGAACTTGCCCCGGCCGCACAGCACCTGGGCATCATCTTGCGCGCCGGCGCGGCGCGCTGCCTCCTGAACCGCGTGAACGAATGCGGCTGTGACCATACTCGTCAACAATACGCCCTGCACTCCGATCAGTATCGAATCGATCCGACCCACGATTGTCGTGGGCACCACGTCGCCGTAGCCGATCGTGAGCGCCGTGATTATGCAAAAGTAGAGGACTTTCCCAAACGAGGATGGCGTTTCGCTTGCCGTTTCGATTGGACCGCCGGCGTAGTACATCACCGCCGAAAGCACAAGAAACAACACAAATAACGCTGCAAGCGGCGCATGGAGGTACCACAGGGTCCTCGCAAATTCTTCGAACACATGGCCAGCCTTCAGTGGGGCGGGCGCGGAACGCCCACGATTCTTATCCATGGATCATCTCCAACAGTCTTCGTACACCAGGCGAGGTTAGGCCCACGGCGGAGCGGGGAGCCATTGCACGATGGTGTTAGTCACACCTTCGCATCCCGGCAAATACGTGTCTTGCACCCCAAGGTGTAATTGCGGCTGAGTTGGGGACGCCCTAGATTGGTTCGTAAGCCGCCACTCCAAACGAGGCCACGCTTTCATGCGCTGGCATGGCTCGTTTGCAGGATCAGCCGTTTGCCCCCGAGGACCTGGAGCTGAGCAATGTATCGTAACCGCCACCAATCAGGTACTGAATACTGCGCACAACGTGCAGCCGCCTATACATCGACTGACGTCGCGCTTGGCGGCTCGAATGACGAACCCGTTCTCGGTGCCCACCTGATCACTAAACGCCACGGCTACGAACATCACGGCATTTATGTCGGTAGCGGCATGGTCATTCACTATGCGGGTTTCGTGAAGTCCGTGCGTCACGGCCCCATCGAGGAAGTCCCGCTCGACCAGTTCGCCGATGGTCACACGGTTGCTGTGCGTCGGCGTCCGTACCCGAAGTATTCCGGCGTCCAAACCGTGCTGCGCGCCCGCTCGCGGCTCGGCGAAGACCGCTATCGCCTGCTGACGAACAATTGCGAGCACTTCTGCGCATGGTGTCTGGTTGGTGAAAGCCGCAGCGAACAGATCCACGCATTCCTCAAACATCCGGGCGCAGGCGTCCACGCGCTGCTGTGTCTCGTGAGCGCCCTCATCGGCATCCGGGTCAAAACCGATCGCGCAGCGGTTCCTGCGGCGTGATTCCCCTCACTTCAGTTAGATACGGACAAAGGCGCGAAGGAGGCCACCATGAGCCCGACCGAAATGACCCTGCACTGGGCCGTCGACAAATGGCTCGCGCCCACGCTTGCGATGCGCGCGCATGTCGTGCGGGTTCGCGGCACTGGCATGCATCGGCGCTGCGTGTGCGTCGAAACGGTGCTCTCCGGCGGCGGTCTGCTGTCGATTGTCTTCTTCCGTCACAGCGATGGATCGTGGAATGTCTATCCGCCCGCGCCAGCGCGGCCGGCCATGTCCGCGTGGAGGTCTGTGCGATGAACCACGGCTTTGGCAATTTGACGAAGCGCGTTCCCGGCGCGCACTACGTATCGGGGGTCTCGGCGGATGCCGACGATCTCGTGTCCAGATCGGAGCGCCTGCTCAAGGTGTCAGTCATTGTGGTCTGTTGCTGGACACTGATTGAGGCACCGCTGGAACTGAGCGGGTCGATCGATTTAACCTCACTGCTCGCTGTGGTGGCGTCGAAGGTACTGGTTTGCCTCATCGGTTTCGCTGCCATTGTCGACCTGCGCTTGACCCGTCACGTCTTCGCTTTCATTTGCGCAGCGAGTGTATTCGCTGTGGCACCGGCGTTACCTCTAGAGTACACGCACAGTGTTGCCCTTGCTCTCGTCTCGACGGTCGAATGCCTCGGTAAAGCGGCGTATGTTGTCGCGTTCGCTCTGGCGTCGTGGAACGGAGAAAGTGTCAGCGAACGTTTGATCGAAGGCCGCCCTACGGCGAACGACCCGCAATGAGCCGCTCGATTGCCGTGAGTCTGTCATTGCTGACAATGCACGGCTGTGCTGCTCGGCGGTTGCGCATTTGCGCCATCGATTCCGCTGTTCGGTGCAGCCTTTCCGGACTGGTTGCTCTGTATTCTCGGCGGCATCACGGGGACTATTCTCGTCCACCTCGCATTGAGCCGGCGCGGAGCGATCCTGGCGCTCGCACCGCTCGTATCCGGCGCCGAGTGCGCTGCTTGCGATGACCGCCTGGCTGGCGTTTTTTCACCGTTGACGTGGTCCAAAAATGACTGACGACGCTCGCGCCGCGCGGCACATGAAGAAGCATCCTGCCGCTGCGATTGTGCTGATCGCCATCGGCTTACTGGTCGTGGTTCTGTGGCAGCTCGATCACGCACCGTCTACCGACGACGCTTTTATGTACGCGGACACGATCAGCGTCGTTCCCGAAGTCAGCGGCCGGATCATCGAGCTTCCCGTGCGCGACAATCAGGCCGTCAAGCGAGGCGATCTGCTACTGCGCATCGACCCGCGCCCCTGTCAGACTGCGCGGGATGAGGCGCGCGCACGGCTCGACACGCTCAACAACCAGATCGTTTTGACGCAGCGTACGGTCCATGCGCAGCAATACAACGCGGATTCCGTGCAGGCTGCCTTCGAGCGGGCCCGCGCAGTGGCAAACCAGGCCGAGGACACGCTGCGCCGCGCCGAACCCTTGCTCGCGCAGGGCTAAGTATCCGCCGAGGAAGTCGATCGCGCACGAACTGCGCAGCGCTCCGCGCAGGCGAACTAAATGCCGCGATGCGCGAGGCGCAGCAGGCTAGCGCAGCGGTTAGCGGCGTTGATGCGTTTGTCGCGCAGCGCGCGGAAGTCAGGGCACAAATTGCCCTTGCCGAGCTGAATCTCGAGTTCACGGAGGTGCATGCGCCGTTCGACGGTCGGGTGGTCTCGCTGCGCACGACGGTCGGGCAATTCGCATCGGCACTGAATCCTGTTTTCACGTTGATCGATTTTTGTGAATCGCTGCGTGCGTTGCTTGGCGCAGGTCCGGACGATCTTTCCGACATCAGGCCCGTCGCGTTGCCGCTGCAGCAGTCCGCATTGCCGCCGACACTGTCATACGAACTGCTTGCGCGTCGTCCGGACCTGCAAGTGCTGCGCTGGTATGTGCAGTCTTCGTTCGATCGTATCGACGCCGCGAAGGCCGCGTTTTATCCGAGCTTCGACATCAAGGCGTTTTTTGGCCTCAACGCGCTACACCTTGCGGACCTTTTTACACATGCCAGTCAGCAGATCAATCTGATTCCCGGTCTATATCTGCCGGTATTTGATGGCGGCCCGCTCAACGCGAACCTGAGCGGCGCTCGCAGGCCAGCAACACACTCATCGCGCAATACAACCAGGCCGTGGTGAATGTCGTGCGCGACGTAGCGGTAACGGGTAGCAGACTTCAGGACCTCGACCAGGAAGCCCTGCTGCAGGCGGAGAAAATCGACGCGGTGTCGTTCGCCGAGGCCAGTGCTCAGGCGCACTATGATAGGCGTTGCGAGCCGACTGACGGCAATGGACGCTCGCCAGGCAGTGTTGCTCGAACGCATCTCCATGCGGGAACTCGACGGGCAGCGCCTCAGTCAGGCGATCGCACTGTCGAAAGCGCTCGGAGGCGGGTATCTCGACGAGGAACCGGTTGCGCCGCGGGTAAGGTGACCTAGCCTTCACGCACTTGCGTGCTCTGGGTCAGTCTTCGTGCGATGTTGACTAGTTCGGGGAGCGAGCGGGCAGCCATCTTTTGCATCACATGTCGGCGGTGCACCTTCACTGTGATCTCGCTGATGCCCAGTTCGGCTCCGACCTGTTTGTTCAGCAGGCCGGATACCACCAACGCCATGACCTCCCGCTCGCGCTGACTGAGTGAGGCGTAGCGATCACGGATCGACTGCATCCCGGCTTCCTCGCCCAACGCCGCGCGGCTGCGCTCGATCGCGTGCCGGATGGCGTCCAGCAGCACCTGGTCGTCGAATGGCTTGGTGAGAAATTCGGCCGCTCCCGCTTTCATGGCTCGCACCGTCATCGGCACGTCGCCGTAGCCGGTGATGAAGATGATCGGCATGTCGGTACGCTCGGACGCAATCAGGTTTTGCAGGTCGAGGCCGCTGAGATCGGGCAGGCTGACATCCAGCACGAGACAGTTCGGGACCATCGCGCGCGTGCGTCCGAGAAAGTCCTGGGCGCAAGCAAAGGTCTCCGCCCTTAGACCAGCAAAGCGAATCATGGCTTCGAGCGACTCACGCACCGAGACATCGTCATCGACGACGAAGACGACCGGCGTGGCTTGCGCTGACGACGATTTCGAGGTGGCTTCAACTGCACGAGCGGGTATCATCTTGAACTCCATTCACAGGCCCCGGGGTGAATCATTCGACCTTGAGCGCGGCCTGGATCGCCCCCAGAAGGGCGGTGTCGCTGAAGGGTTTGAGCAGACAATCGACGGCACCTTGTTCGAGCATGCGCGGGCGCAGCACCTCGTCCCCATGCGCCGTGATGAAGACAATGGGAACGGCTTCCCGGCGCCGCTTGAGCTCGTGCTGAAGGTCCTCGCCGGACATGCCGGGCATGGCGACGTCGAGGATCAGGCAGCGCACTTCACCGGCGCAACCGGAGGCCAGAAATTCTTCTGCCGACCCAAATGCCCGGGTTGCGAAGCCGAACATATGCAGCAGGTCGGGCAGCGATTCGCGCACCGACTCGTCATCGTCGACCACCGCGATAAGCGGGCGCTCTGTCATCACAGATTCCTTCGGGGTCGCTCCGCGTCCGCGCGCGCGGACTGTCCTGCGGGCGCGGACCGCTCGGCGGCGGCCACGCTGTCCGGCCGACACGGAATGGAGAAAGTAAATGTGGCGCCGCAGTCTTTGTTCGAGGAGACCCACAACCGGCCGTCGAGGCTTTCGATAATGCAACGGCTTACGGACAGGCCGATGCCCATGCCTTCCCGCTTGGTCGTAAAAAGCGGATCGAAGAGCTTGCCGGCAAGCTGTGGGTCGATGCCCGCGCCCGAATCGGTCACGGAGAGCCGCACGTGGTCACCATCGTCGCGCTCGATGCTCACCAATATCTGCCGTGGCCGGTCGTCGACGCCATTCATCGCCTCCACGGCGTTGACAAGCAGGTTGAGCACCACCTGCTGGAGCTGGATCTTGTCCCCGGCGACAGGCGGCAGATCGTCAGCCGTCTTCAGATGCAGCACGATCCGCTTGTTGCGAATCTCGCCTTGCAGCAGATCAATCACCTCCCGAGTCGCTTCGACCAGATCAACCGTATCGGTCGTGATGGATTTGTTGCTGAACAGCGCGCGCAGGCGTTTCATCACCTCCGATGCGCGGTGCCCGTCGCGGATCGTGCGTCGTACCGTCTCGAGCGCGCCTTCCACATTGGGCGGTTCTGCACTCAGCATGCGCAGGCCGGTGCTGGCGTTGGTCACGATGCCAGTCAGCGGCTGGTTGATCTCGTGCGCGATCGAGGCCGTCAACGCGCCTTGAGTGTTGACCCGGCCCAGATGGGCCAATTCGGCGCGCAACGCGAGAAGCGCATCTTCGGACGCCCGACGCTCCGTCATGTCCTGCGCGGCGCCGATGTAGTCCAGCGAGCCTTGCGGGTCGCGCGTGGCGTGCGCCTGTATGTGAATGTGCCTGACCGGGCCGTTGGGCAGCAGCAGTCGGATTTCGAACTCCAGATCTTTGCCTTCTCGCGCCCGCTCGATCATTTCGTCAAGTAGATGGCGGTCGCCAGGGTGGAAGCGGGAGGCGATCGTGTCTATCGTAATCGGCACCCCCGGTTCGATCCCGAAGATGCGGTAAAGCTGATCTGACCACGTGAACGCGCCCGTTTCAAGGTGCCAGCAGAAGCTGCCGCTCGAACTGAGCTGCTCCACTTTGGCCATCAGCGCCGCGCTTTGGCGTAAGCGCTCATCCGCCTCCTGACGCGCAGCGATGCTATGTGCCCGCTCGATGGCGATGCTCGCGATGTGCGTGAACTGTGCGATCAGTTCGCGCTGGATAGGCGTGGGATCGCCGGGAGCAGACCGAAACAGCGTGAACGTTCCCAGCACTTCGTCGGTACGCGACAGGATCGGCGTCGCCCAGCAGGAACGCAGTCCATGCGCGAGGCTGCGCTCGCGCCACGCCTTGGTCCAGCGCGCGTCCGACGCGACATCGGGCACGATCACCTGCGCCTTGAGGGACACCGCCATGCCCAGTGGGCCGGAGTCATCGGACGTGGCACGCGCACCGACAGGGGGGAGAAAACGCTTCGGGAGACCGGGAGATCCCAGATGCAGGCACGCGGTGTCGTGTGTTTCCCGAAAGGTGACTCTGCAGACGCAGTCGGTCGCGATCTCTTCGACGAGTCGACATAGGTCGTCGAGAACGTTTGGCAAAGGCTGCCCTGTCGCGACCATCTCCAGCAGGCGATTCTCGCCCTCGAGCAGTGCCTCGGCACGCTTGCGGTCATCGATATCCGTCTGAAGGAAATACCAGAGAGCGATTCGGCCCTCGTTATCGCGCAACGGAAAGCCTTGCACGCGGAACCATCGGTAGACGCCATCGGCACGGCGATGGCGCGACTCCGCATCATAGGGCTCGCCGGTGCTGATCGACGCCCGGAACCGGGCGATCACCGCCGCCCGATCATCGGGGTAGGTCAGGCCGTTGGTTTTCCATCCCCGCAACTCCTCGAGGGTCGAGCCGGAAAATTCGAGCGTATGACGGTTGGCGTGCAAGACGTCCCCGTCGGGCGAGAAAAGGATGACCCGGGTGGGGAGGCCATCGACGATCAGTTCGAAGCGCTGTTCTTGCGCGCGCAGCGCAGCTTCGGTCTGCTTGCGGTCCTCGATGTCTGAGTTGATCCCGCACCACTTTACGGCTTGACCGGTAGCATCGGTAATCGGACTGGCTCGGCATGTGAACCAGCGATACACGCCATCGAAGCGACGCATGCGCGCTTCCGCCTCGCCCCGCTCGCCGGAGGCGAGGACGGTTCGCCAGGCTTCGATCAGCCCCGGCTGATCATCGGGATGGAACGCCGTCTGCCAGCCTTCGCCGGACGCTTGCTCGACGGAAAGCCCCGTATATTCGCACCAGCGCCGATTGACGAACTCGATGCGGCCGTCAGGGAAGGCTGTCCAGACCAACCCTGGGAGCGCATCCACAGTACGACTGAGTTCGTTTTCCATCGCGATCCTTTTTGCCGCGTGCCTTACGCTACAACGATCGGCTTTCGAGAACCGGGAGTCAATATACCTTGGTGTCGGTTTGGGCAGGCTTACGCTGAAACGGCGGCTGAAACGGCGGGATTGATGGGCAACGTGAATTGAAAGATCGCACCGCGGCCGGCGTGGTTGCCCGCCCACAGGCGCCCGCCATGAGTTTCGACGATCGAATGGCAGATCGGCAGCCCCATGCCCATTCCGCTGGCCTTCGTCGTGTAAAACGGTTCGAAGAGGCGCTCGATGTTCTCCGGGGCGATGCCCGGACCGGAGTCGCGCACAGCCACAAGGACGACGCCCGGCTCGCTCATCGCGGTGTCGATCGTCAATTCCCGCGGCCCTTTATCAACCGCGCTCATTGCATCAATGGCGTTGATAATGAGGTTCAGAATCACCTGCTGGATTTGCACCCGGTCGCCCTTGATGGCCGGTAGATCCTCCGCAAGCCGCAGCCGCACGGAAACGCCGTTCCGGGTCGCCTCGCTGGACGTGAGCGCCATCACCTCGCGAATCGCCTCGTTGATCTGCAAGATCTCGTTGCTCATCGGGGCCTTGATGACGAGGCCATGAATACGCTTTATCACCTCGCCTGCACGCCTCGCGTCACGGACGATACGATCAAACGCCCGACGTGCCTCCTCGACATCCGGTGGGTCGAGACCCAGGCAGCGCAGACCTGTCGACGCATTGACGGTCGTCGCAGCGATCGGCTGCTTCATTTCGTGGCTGATCGACGCTGCGAGTTGCCCAATTGCAGTGACGCGGTTCGCATGTGCGAGCTCAAGCTGCATCTGGCGAGCATCCGCTTCCGCGCGTTTGAGTTCGCTCAGATCGAGCACAAACCCGATAGCTTCAGTCGAGTTCTCGCCAAGCATTGCAATGCCGATCAGCACCGGCACGCGGCTGCCATCCTTCCTGAAGTACTCTTTTTCGTAGGGCTGCAAGATCCCGGTCTTTTCCAGCTTTTCCCACTCCGTATTGGTGCGCTCGATCCACTCGGGTGGCGTCAGATCCCTCCAGCTAAGACGCCCGACCAGCAGATCGTCACGGCCGTATCCCAACATACGAAGGAACGCGTCATTGGCTTCGAGGATCCGGCCTTCGAGATCCGCGATCAGGATCCCGACGATGTTGGAATCGACGAGGCGCCGGATTTTCGCTTCACGCTCTGCAAGGTCGCGGTACAGGCGCGCGTTTTCCAAGGCGATCGCCGCCTGCGAGGCGAGCAGCTTCAACAGGGCGATGCGCTTCGGAGCAAAGACGCCGGGCGCGAGGTTGTTCTCGAGGTACAGTACACCGATCAGCCCGGCCTGCTTGAGCAATGGCAGACAAAGGACGGAACGTGCGCATTTCTGGCGGATATAGGGATCGCCGGAGAATCGGTTTTCGACTGAGGCATCGTCAATGATGACGGGTTCGTGCGTGCTTGTGACATAGCGCAGGAGCGAATCCGGCAGTGCCAACGAGTTCGGCGACTGCTGCGGCAATTCCACGATGACCCGGCTACCTTGAATGGTGGCTTCGGCCTCGACCCGCTGCAGGGCGCCCTGTCGCAGGATCAACAGACCACGTTCGGCGCCAGCGTGCTCGATTGCAGTCGTCATCAAAGACTTGATCAGGTTCTCGAGCACCATTTCGCCTGAGATTGCCTGAGCCGTCTTTACGATCGTCGCGAGATCCAGTTGCTCGCCGAGTTCCTCGATGGTCACGCGTGGGACAGGCGCAGCTTCGGGTTTGCTCAACGGGTAGAGCCGATCCAGTTGTTCGATCTTGCCGTGCGCACCCCACTGGGAATAGGCATCCCGCGCCTCACGCAAATAAGCGTGCGCGGCGCGTTCGAGGCCAGCGGCGAGGCAGCATTGCGCAGCGAGCTCGTTGGCCAGTGCCTGATCCTGGACGAATCCTTGCTCGCCCGCCGAGCGGGCGGCATGCTCGTAGAACCGCATGGCCTGCATGTCGTGTCCATTCAGACGGGCCAGTTCGGCGCGCAGCAGCAGATGCTTGTGCGCAAAAGTGATCGGACAGCTTTTCGCCCATGTTGCGAATGCCTCGATATTTGCGGTGATGTCTGCCTTGATCTCCGCTTGTCGAGCAGCTGACGCGGAGTTGTGAACCGCGGCGAGTGCAAGCGAATGATAGAGGCAGTAGTTCGCGAACTGAATGTGGCAGCGTGTGGACCAAAGTAGTGGGCTGGCCTTGGCGGCGCACGCGAGCGCCTTCTCAGGTTCGCCTAGCAGATAGTGGCGCTGGACCTGCAAAATCCAGTGGAAGCAGTTGACCACGGCAATACCACCTTCCGCGATTTGAGCGTCGATCGTGGCGTCCTCGATCGGTGTCTCATCGCTGGCGCGCCCGCGAAGCCTCTGGATGAAGTGCTGGATACTGCAGAGAATATCGTGCACGTGACGGAAGTGGATTCGCTTGACGAACTCGATTGCGTTGATCGAATCGAGCCACGCCTCGTTGAGGCGGTAGCCGCGCGCAAGAAGATCCGTCAGTCGATGTTCGAGGCTGAAGCTGGCATAAATGACTTCGCCCGTTTCTCGCGCATACCGCCTGGCCGTATCGACGCACCCCAATGCGACCTCGATCGGTTGCGTCCATAGAACCGCCATTTGCATAAAGAAATGTGCGGCCACTTGTTGAGCCACGAAACGATGTTTCTCCGCCACGGCGACCGCCAACCGGGCGAATGCCTCGCCGTCCTGGTATCGGTGGAAGAACGGACCTAGAAGAATGGAGGTAAATGCATAGGCGATGACAGCCGATTCGGTCGTGCCGTATTCCAGCGTCACGACGACCATTCGGCAAGCAATCGTCTGGGCGAGGTTCATATCGGTGAAATACGCAGTCTGCCCTAGCATATGGAAGATCTGCATGACTTCCCGCATCTCCAGGTCCTCCATCATCGGGAGTTCAAGGAGGCTTTCGATCGGGCGCGCGCCGAGGTGCGCGAATACTGCATCGAATTCTGCGGATACTTCGTCATCCGTAGGATGATCGGGTAAATCGATGGCGAACATTTCCAGACATTCGCGAGCGGTTCTGACTGCGGACGCATTGTCGGCATTCACCAACTGCAGGACCATCCTGAGCCGGTAAGCCTCGGCACGGTGTATTTTCGATCGCGCTCGAAGCAATATATCATCGATCCATAGCGTGGCTTCGCCGAAATGGGAGAGCAGAAACTCGCATTCGGCCCGCTCGAACCAGACGCCGAAGGTCAACTCGTAACTGTCGTCCCAACCTTGCTGCGAAAGCAGCGACGCAGCCGCCGCGAGATAATTGCAGGCCGAGCGATATGCGGTCGAGGCCTTCGCCTTTTTCGCGGCATCGAGGTTGAGCGTTGCTGCGCGATGTCGTTCGGGCCGCTCGACCATCAGTTCGGATCCGTGATTCAACTGGTTCACGAGATCAAAAATCCTGGTCGCAATGTCCGCTTCATCGAGTTTCGACAAAAGCAGTCGGCCAATGCGCAAGTGATGCTCTGCCCGGGATTCGGCTGGAATCAGTGCATAGGCGGCTTCTTGCACCCGGTCATGGAGAAACTTGAAGCTGCGGTCCATGCAAACGATCGCGCCGGCCCGGACGGCGTCGGCGAAATCGGCATGGACCCTGGCCTCGGAGTCATCCCAGACGCTCGCTAGCGTGCCGAAGTCGGCCTGGCTGCCGAGGCACGCCAGCAACTTTACCGCGTCCTGTGCACGAGGCGAGAGCCTCTGCAGTCTGCGGACCATCAGTTCTACGACGTTGTCGGTGAAGCCCTTTGCGTCGATCTGCTCGAGGTTCCACCGCCACGAAGCTGAATCCGGCTCGAACTCGAGAAGGCCTTCCTCAACGAGATTCGTCAATAACTGGCCCGCAAAGAATGGATTGCCGTCGGTTTTCTGGTGGACCAGTCTGGCTAGAGGCAAAGCTTGCTCGCGCGTGCATCTGAAAGCGTCGCAAAGCAGTTCGGCAAAGTCCTCCGGCGAGAGCGGGCCGAGTACGATCTCATGCACCTTCGTCCCGGCCTCGCGAATCGAACTGAGCATTTCGATGAGCGGATGCCCGGGCGCGACTTCGTTGTCGCGATACGCACCGATCAATAGCACGTGATGCATGTCAGGATGCGTGATCAGATATTCGACCACCGTTAATGTCGCCGGATCGAGCCACTGTAGATCGTCCAGGAAAATCACGAGCGGGTGCTCGGCGCGCGCGAACACGCCAACGAACTTTTGAAAGACGGCCTGGAACCTCAACTGGGTTTCCAGTGGCGAAAGTACGGGAACTGCAGGCTGGGGCCCGATCAAGCTCGCAAGTTCGGGAATCAGATCGGTCAGCAATCGCCCGTGCTGGCCAACGGCTTTTTCGATCACGTCGCGCCAGTGCGCAATTTCGGCATCCTGGCCGTTCAGGATTTGTCGGATTAGTTCGGCAAATGCCTGGGCCAATGTTGAATAGGGGATGTCTCTCAGGCGCAAGTCGAATTTTCCCGAGATGAATATACCCCGGGGCAGCACGATCACCTTGTGCAACTCATTGACGACGGAGGATTTTCCAATGCCTGAGTAGCCGGACACGAGGACCAGGTCCCGCGTTCCTTGCGTTGCGACGCGCTCGAACGCCTCCAGAAGCGTCGCGATTTCATTGCAACGTCCGTAGAGCTTCTCGGGGATCAAAAGCTGTCGCGTCGTATCGTGCGTTCCGAGCGGGAAAGGATCGATCCGATGAGCGGCTTGCCATTCACTCAGGCATTTTCTGAGGTCCCACTCCAGGCCGCCTGCGGTTTGATAGCGATCCTCGGCGGGTTTCGATAGCAGTTTCATCACGATAGCCGAGAGCGGGGCAGGGATGCCTGAGACGCGCTCATGCGGCGCAGCGGGCTGTCGCGCGATGTGGCAGTGCACCCATTCCAGAGGATCCAGCGCAGTGAAAGGAAGGGTCCCGGTCAACATCTCGTACAACGTGACCCCAAGCGCGTAGAGATCGCTGCGCGAATCGATCGACCGGTTCATTCGTCCGGTTTGCTCGGGCGCCATGTACGCGAGGGTTCCCGCGATCAATTCAGGATGTTCCGGGCTCTGGCGTTCGCGCGGAAGACGCGAGGCGATGCCGAAGCCGGTGAGTCTAACCTCGCCCGTTGAGTCGTTCACCAGAATATGCGCCGGCTTGATGTCCTTGTGGATAAGGCCGCGCTGATGGGCCTTCCCCAAAGCACTGACAATGTCAATGGCAAGCTGCAGGAACCGTTCCAGTCGAAGGGGGGGGCCAATCAGCCGGTCGAGCGGAGCGGCGCCCGAATCCTCCAGCACCAGCACGGTCTGGCTGCCCTCAGACACCAGTTCGAGCGGCCGTACGGCCCAATCGCCGGAAAGCTCTTCCTTCAGATGGTATTCGTGCGCCAGGCGTTCGAGGCTCGCGGGCGTGCAGCCGGTAGCCAAAGGCCGCAACTCCATGACCGAAGTCGGCGTGCCATCCGGGCTCAAGCGCGATGCGCGCGCGAGGTATCGCTCGCCATCCTCCCATAAGACCTGGCTGCTATCTGCAATCGAGGGGGACCGAGGCTCAGATGACATGCTCTCGAGGAATCGCTTTCATGACGGAGGCCAAAGCCATGGCTTCCGTGCTTTGCAGCGCGGGTACCGCAATATGAGGGCGATAGACGGCATCGCCTGCGCAAGTGACTTGCCCGCTCAGTGTTCGAATAGCTTCCGCTTTTGTGCGCAGCGCAACGTCGCCGGTACGGTTCGCCTTAGCGGCTCGCTGCCGCATCGCTCCACGCGACGGTGGAGGGCAAGCGGCTTTAGTAGTGCAACCAGTGCTTTTCACATGACCGCACACCTTACCGATGTTGTCATGGTCCGCAGAGATTTTTTCGGTTATGCCGTATGACCGTTGATTCGAATGGTAGCAGAATCGCGCATGCCGGGCGCCCGCTGGTTCCCCGGTACTCGCCTCAACTACGTTGACCAGGTACTGCGGCACGAAAAGCTGCCTGGGCTGGCGCTAATTGCCGAGTCGGAACCTGGGGGACCGACGGCGGGGTCCCTTTCTTGGGCTGAACTACGACGCCAGGTTGCCGCCGTCGCGCACACTTTGCGCGGGCTCGGCGTTAAAAAGGGTGACCGGATTGTCGGATACTTGCCAGATGTCCCTCAGGCGATTGGGAGCTTCCTCGCGACGGCAAGCATCGGTGTGGGCCAGCGCCTGTCGATGACCGAACCCGAAGGTCCATCGAAAGCCCGTGCGCAGCGGATCGCAGTGGCCGGCGAACTTCCGCAGTCGACTCCGTTGCAGCCACCAGGTCCGCAAGGACAGTGAGGCCTGTTTTCAGCACTTCATCAGCCAATCACCGGGGGAGGCGAGTGCTCGGCAGCCGAATCAGTCGCACGCGGGACTGCCACGGTGACCGCCATCATTTCCCTTGCCGCATTGATGGCGTAAAGGTGATTCCTACCAGCAATCCTTCTGGCCCGATGAAGCGACTCACGGTCTGGCCCCACGGCTCATTCCGGTTCCTGACCAGCATTCGATATCCGCGTGATTCAAGTTCCGCCGTAGCCGCTTCGACGTTGTCGACATCAAACTCAATCCAGGCTTGCGGGACCGGTACGTCACGAGGCCACGAATCCGTGCCGAAGCACGACTGAGCGGCCTGGGAGAGCGGCCACAAGGCGAAAGTGTTTGCGCCTTGCAGACTCTCCGTATGGAGGTAGCCGCCTTTCTCTTCCTTGAAGGGAATACCGAAGGCTCGACTGTAGAGTTCGCGGCTTGCCCGCGCTTCAATGACAATCGGGCCGAAGCCTGCGACGAACAAGGCCGTGGCTTTGGGGATCTTTTCCATGGTTTCTCCTTTGCCGCGAATGAGCGGCGCCATGAGGAATGAACATGTCCCCCCGCGCCCGTCGAACTGATGTGGCGGGCGGCATTCAGGTAGCGCGGAGCATGGATGAGTGTAGGCTTGTTTCAAGTGGCCGACAGGCATCCCCACGCGGCAGCGAAGGGCGACCGGGTTGGTTCGGTAGTGCTCGCGGCATCGACTATGTGTGTCACGTCACAGCGTACTGCGGACGCTCGATTGTCCCTTTCCGACTTTTGTCGAGCGGCCGTAGATGGCCGAATTCACGCATTCGCCCTCATAAGACGGCCACCGCGCGCATGGCCGCCCCTTTGCTCAGTTCGCCATGCGTCGTTGCGCGCCCATTGAGCCGCCTGCTAATCGCAGACAAATGCTTGTCACACACTTTGTCTGCGCCCAGGCCGAGCATTCTCCCGATTAGTGCCACAATAAGCACGCATCAGTGCCAGCAATATCCCGTCACGGAGGCGGACGTGGTTCACATCGCAAATACAGCGGTTTGCGCGACGGTGAACGGAATTAACGCATCCCGTTTCTTCCGATATTTTGCGCCGGTTCTTGTTGGTGCGATGTTGGCACCAGGTTTGGCGCAGGCTCAGTCCCTTTCGTTCGACTCATTTGCTGTGCCCTCCGGCAGCGCACCGCACGATGTCGCGCCAGAGTCTGGCGGCTCCGTCTGGTACACCGCGCAGGCGCAAGGCGCAGTCGGAAGGTTGGACCCGCGCAGCGGCAAGACCGAGCGGATCCCGCTCGGCAACGGATCGGCGCCGCACGGCGTGATCGTCGGTCCGGATGGAGCCGCATGGATCACCGACGGCGGGCTGAACGCGATCGTACGCGTCGATCCGAAGACACTCGCTGTCGCGCGCTTCCCGTTGCCTGAAGACCGACAGAACGCCAACCTGAACACGGCGGTTTTCGACAAACGGGGGCACCTTTGGTTTACCGGACAAGGCGGAACCTATGGTGAGCTTGACCCGCGCAGCGGCAGCATGCGCGTGTTCGATGCGCCGCGAGGGCCGGGCGCCTATGGCATCTGTGTCACCCCTGATGGCAGCTTGTACTTCGCTTCATTGGCTGGCAGCTACCTCGGCCGCATCGATCCGGTGAGCGGCGCGGCGGAGGTCATCGAGCCGCCAACACCGAAACAGGGAGCGCGCCGGGTATGGTCCGATTCAAAAGGACGCGTCTGGATCAGCGAATGGAACGCAGGAAAGGTGGGAGTGTTTGACCCGGCGACGCACCGTTGGCGCGAATGGAAACTCCCGGGCTCCGATCCGCATGCGTATGCGATATTCGTTGACGACAGAGACATCGTCTGGCTCAGCGAATGGAGCACTAATGCGCTAGTGCGCTTTGACCCAAGAACCGAACGATTCGAGACGTTTGCGCTGCCGCGGCCACACGCGAACGTACGCCAGATGATGGGCCGGCCGGGAGAAGTCTGGCTGGCGGAGTCTGGCACGGATCATCTGCTGCGCTACCGGTCCAGCGCAACGATTGGCGGCAGCAAGTGAGACCATTGCAACCGTTGTTCTCTCCAGGCACCCCCAATGACAGACGATTCCGATTCCGATCCCGACAAACTGAAGGGTCCTGGTGGCATGACGCTGCGGCAGATCCACGAACAGGTACGCAAATCCGTCCAGCGGGATCGCGAAGCGCAGCCCGCGCACAACGCGCCCACGCCTAGAAGCCGATGGCATCGGTGGGTACGGTACGTATGGGGCCGCAGCGGGCGACGCTAGCTGCTGACAGGCAGCACTGTGAGTGCCACTGACCGGCGGCTCGACTGTTTCCGCCGTCATGCGCTCGCATGAATGTCTGCTACGACGCGGATTGCGGTCGTTGCGGATGCGAGCGTGTGAGTCGCCTTGTGGCCGAAACCCAGAATGTTTGCTAACCACGCGGTGACCGCTGATAGTCGCGTGGCACGAGCTTCCGGAAACGACCCATGTTGCCGTTCGATCTCCCACACTGAAAACGGCCGCCTTCGAGTGCACATCGGTCGCTTGTTTCGACATGGGAGCGAGGACGCCAGGGCCCCCGGTAGTCAGACGAATCGCACCCTCGCGCCGTCTCCCACAGACTGGTGAACAGAATTTTTCTAATTTTCACCAGCTTGAAAATTTAAATTCACATGGCCATACTACAAACGTACCTTGACCAGGACGACCCATTCCTGCCTGTGAGCGAAACCGAACTGCCCGGCGTGATCGAGCGCATCCACTATGCATCCGCAACGGCGTCGGCGGCGTTGAAGCCCGTCGCGCGATGGCTTGCCTCTCATTCGCTCGACGCCGCGACGCGCACGATCGAGGAAGTCGCCGAAGCGTGTGGAGGCTCCGCTGCCAGCGTCAACCGGTTCGCCAGGCACGCCGGATATCGCGGGTTTTCCGAGCTGAAGGCGGAACTTGCCGCAGTCGTGCGGCAAGCGCTGCAACCGGTGGAGAAACTGGAAGCGCCGACGGCCCAGGAAGGAATCGGCGCATGGCTGGCAGATCACCAACGCAACCTTGTCGCGATGGATTCGTCGCTGCAACAAGAGCGATTGGCCCAGACGGTGACGCGCATCGTTTCGAGCAACTCTGTGTATTGTCTCGGGCTAGGCCTGAGCACCTATTTGACCGGACTATTGGCGGACACGTTGATGCCGTACCACCGGCGCGTCATCTGGGCCGCGGCTGGAGGCGGCAGCGAGCAAGCCGCGCGACACATGGCGCACATTGGCACAGGCGACACGTTGATCGCGATCTCTCTGCCTCGCTATTCGCGCGACACGGTCGAACTTGCGCGATTCGCCCGCGAACGCGGCGCTTTCGTCGCCGCCCTGACCGACAACCCGACCGCGCCTCTCGCCGCTACGGCCGACACGGTGTTGCTGGCTCCGGCTGAGCATCGGGTGCTGTCGTCAAGTGCAGTGGCCATGGTGGCGCTCATCGAAACATTGACATCAGAAGTGCTGAAAGCAACACCGCAGACAAAAGCCATGGCGGCCACTTTGTCGCAAACGGTTCTGCCGTACCTCGTGTTCGACACCACATCGTCGACGCAGGCGAAAGCCGAAGCGGGCACGAGGCGCAGCAGCAAGACCAGGGGCATCAGCCGAAAGGGTGGCGATGGCGGTGCTGGCGGGCCTCGCAGAATTCGCAACCGATCGTGACTTTGCGTTGGCCGCCTTCAATTGTCTCAGCAAGTCGAGAAGCAGAGGAGACGCAATATGACCACTACCTCCGATAGCGCTGCCGGTTCATCGGTCCAGCAACTCAGGGACACGACGGGGCTTGCAGGGCATCCGCGCGGGCTCACCACGCTGTTCTTCACCGAGATGTGGGAACGATTCAGCTTCTACGGCATGAGAGCCATTCTCGTGCTGTACATGGTTGCGGCTCCTGGGCTCGGCGGCCTCGGCTACGACACGCCCCATGCGACGGCGATCTACGGTACGTACTCAATGGCCGCGTTTCTGCTCGCGCTTCCCGGCGGCATCATCGCCGACCAGTGGCTCGGCACGCGTCGGGCGGTGTTGATCGGCGGCATCATCATCGCATGCGGTCACTTCACCATGGCCATACCGGCGGTCCCGACGTTCTTCGCCGGACTCGTGCTCGTTGCATGCGGCACGGGTCTGCTCAAGCCAAATGTGAGCGCACTCGTGGGCGGCCTCTACCCACAAGATGACGAGCGCCGCGACAGCGGGTTTTCGATCTTCTACATGGGCATCAACATCGGGGCATTCCTCGCGCCGCTTGTCTGCGGCTTTCTTGCGGAAGCTGAGCCATTCAGGAATTTGCTGCGCTCATTCGGCATCGATCCGGTCAATAGCTGGCACTTCGGTTTCGCAGCGGCAGGCGTCGGCATGCTGATCGGTCTTATCGTTTTCTGGCGGCAAAGAGGCCGTCTCGAGCATGTCGGCAATCGGTACGTGACAAAGCCTGTACCGGCGACACAGAAGCAGCAAGGCAGTCGGCTGCGCACGACGATCTATATCTCGCTCGGCGTCTTCACCGTCATCGGCACGCTGCTCGCCGGAAGCAACTGGCAGAACGTGCTTCCGTTCCTGCTGGCCTTCGATGCGCTCGTTCTCGTCGTTGTAATGGGTCTGCAGGAACAACTGACAATTGCCGAGTGGAAGCGCCTCGCCGTAATGGGCATCTATTTCGTCGTGACGATCGCTTTCTGGGCCGCATACGAACAGAAAGGCTCGAGTCTGAGTCTCTTTGCCAAGGAACTGGTGCAGCGAAATATCGGCAGCTTCCTCGTGCCGGCAGCGTGGTTCCAGTCGCTGACCGCCTTGTACGTGATCATGCTCGCACCGGTGTTCGCGGCGCTCTGGGCGCGGCTCGGCCCTCGTCAACCCTCGAGCCTCGCTAAGCTCGCGCTGGCGCCGCTGTTGATCGGTGTTGGCTATGCCGGGTTTGCGATCATGGCCTCGTCGCTTTATGCCGGCGCCAGGATCAATCCGCTCTGGCTTGCCGGTCTGTTCCTGTTCGAAGTGTTTGGCGAGCTGTGCTTGAGCCCTGTCGGCTTGAACCTCGTCACGAAGCTCGCACCGGTGAAGCTGGTTGGATTGATGATGGGACTCTGGTTCTTCGGAAGCTCATTCGGCTACAAGCTGGCCGGTTATCTTGCGGGCTTTTACTTGCCTGTCCCGGCACGGCTGACATTGCTCTATGGGGGCATCGCCGCGGGGCTCATCGCCGTGTCTGCGCTGCTGTTCCTCTTGATGCCGATGATGAGAAAGCTCGTCGGCGAGGAATCGCCCCAAGCCGTGGCTCACGCGCATTGATCGAATACGGCAGGAGGAGTGAAATGGCACAGTACATCCTGGCAATCCATGGCGGCGCCGGAACGCTGCAGCGCGGCGTCATGTCGGCGGAACAGGAAGCCGCTCATCGGGCAGCACTCGAAGAAGCGCTCGACGCAGGCCATCAGATTCTTAAAGGCGGTGGATCGAGCGTCGAGGCTGTTGTTGCCGCCGTCGTCGCGCTGGAGAATTACCCGCTTTTCAACGCAGGGCGCGGCTCCGTGTTCACGCATGCGGGCACGCACGAAATGGACGCGGCCATCATGGAAGGCCATACCGGGCGCGCAGGCGCGGTGGCTGGCGTGTCTCGCATCAAGAATCCCGTCACCGCGGCACAGCGCGTGATGGATCGGTCCACACACGTATTGCTCTCGGGAGCGGGGGCTGAGCAATTCGCCGCCGACGAAGGCCTGGCTCTCGAGAGCCCCGAATACTTCTATACCGACTTTCGCTGGCAGCAGTGGCTCGCCGTGCGCGATACCGGACGCGAATTGCTTGATCACGACGGCACGGCATTGCTTCGCAAACATGATCCTTGCGACGCGTGCGGACTCATCAATGGCGAGCACAAGTTTGGCACGGTCGGTGCCGTCGCGCTCGATGCGCTGGGTCATCTGGCCGCGGCGACGTCCACCGGTGGCTTGACCAACAAGCGCCACGGACGAATCGGCGATTCCCCGCTGATCGGATGCGGCACGTTTGCGGACGCGCGCGTGGCCGTGTCCACGACGGGAACGGGAGAAGCGTTTATCCGCGCTGTCGCGGCCCATGACGTCGCAGCGCGAATGAAGTACGGTCATGCAACAGTCGATGAGGCTGCGCGCGCGGTCATAAACGAGGCGATCCCGCAGCAACGCGGCACGGGAGGGCTCATTGCCGTCGATGTCGAGGGGCATGTATCGATGCCGTTTAACACCGACGGGATGTATCGCGGCGTTGTTCAGAGCGATGGCAAGCGGTACGTCGATATCTATCGGTAGTTGACGGCACTTCACAATGCCAAAGACAAAGGCCTTCGCCTGAGAGCCGTTCGGATGAAATCGGTGCACTTGCGATCGCCATAGTCGGAGCAACGAGCCTGGACCGCCGAAATTGCGTGCGCTTATGCCCGTCACGTCGGCGAGCTGGCGAACCATGAACTGGTCGCGAATGTTCGCCGTCATATGCGCCTGCACTCCAGCGGCCGCTTGCGAAGGGCGATCCGCCGTTTGAATGTCCGTTCATAAGGAGCAAGGAACGGCAGGAGTTGGCAGATATCGGCATTTCGACGTTGGCCTATCGATAAGGCGACCGAGCGCGTAGCCGCGATATACCTGATTATCACGTCCAGCCCCCAGCCTTCATGCGCCTGACTTCAGCGGCACGCCTGCGCTTGCCACCTGGCGGTCTTAACGGTGTTCGCAGACATCAGGTTGGCGGGCGCCTGCCGCGACGCTGGTCGCCAACGCGTTGCCTGGTCCACATGCCGGACGTCCAGGTGAACGGCGGCGGCTGGATGCCGGCCCGGCCAGGTTAGCATCCTGCCGGCGCGATCAACGCGCGCCACGATCGGCGGCCCCGTGGCGGAGCGCCGGATGACGCGTGGCAGGGCGACAAGGCGGGGACGCCTCAAGCAAGGTCGAGCATGGTTCCGCGGCAATGATGGTTGCCGCAGTGACAGGCATACCCATCGAGCGTCGCTTGGTCGCTTCCGGGCGCGACCTCCAGCGCGTAGTCGATGAACAGCTCTTCGCCGGGCGCGATGTCCCTCGCAGCGTCAATAAAGACGCGCTCACCTTCCTCGATCGCCTCGCAGTTCGCCACGCAGGCATGGTTCAGCCAGCGCGCCCCGTTGCCTCCGCGCGCACCGTCAATCACCCGGCCATCGGAAAGCCCGAACAGGAACGTGTGGCCTGCTTCCCCGCGCCACCTGTGGAACCGCGCAGCTTCCTTCCAGGTGGTCACGAATCCCTTGTATTCGAAGATGCGTTCGCCGGCCACCAGCGGTCGCAATGCGAATACGCCTTTTCCATGGATGATGGATTGCCTGACAGTGACGCGTTTCATGGGTACCGGCGAGAGGGAAAGGACGCGAAGTATAGGCCGCGAAAAATGTCTCTGGTGGGACAGGCGGCGCGCGGTGCGGGAATTTTTGCGCGAAAGGGGGAGGCAGGCGTTCACCAGCCGATGCGTTGTCGTGAGCCTCACCCCGGCTCGCGGGTGGTGCGCGAATCGGCGCGGACCGCGTGAGGATATCGATGATGACCATCGGTACGCCGCAGTGCCGGTCGATGAAGGCCGGCCGAGGTTCGACGACAGTCTCTTCAGAGGAGGTGCTGACCACTGCCGCGATGTGCAGCAGTTCACGCACCTTCGCGAGGTTGGCGCGGCGCACCAACCTTGGTCTGTTTGCAACCTGAGGGAACTTCCTTACTCACCCATTCTGGCGGCCGGACGTCAACAGCACCAACGCTTCGCGCAGAAGCAGGACTGTTGCGCCAATCTCAGCCGTCGGATCGGCACTTCTTCCCGCCATGATGAGGTAGGCGTTGTGTACTGCGCTTGAATGCTGCGCAAGCGCAATCATGTCCGGCCCGCTCGGGCCGCGCACCGCAGACAGCCAGTTCTGTACAGTCCTCTCACTGGCTCCGGTCCACCGCGTTAGCGTTTTGATCGCGCGGCGCGCATCTCCAGGTTCTTCCTTCAACGCCGTCGCAATCACACGAGGATATTCGGTGTGAATCTGGCAGGCCCCTTGACGCAAACTGTTGCGTATCGTCGGCAACATTTTTCGTGCCTCCGTAACTATATTTCCTGAATGAGGTGCGCAATGGTGCCGTTGGAGCCCCTGGTTTTCATGGACAGGGAACTCAGGCCGGGTACCGTTCGCGATTCACGGGAGCTTGATGTGGATCGAACAGCCCAGACGCTGGATTCGCCCCCCGGAGTTCAGAGCAGCCGCGGTCGCGCGGCTGCCTACGTGCGTATGTCGACAGAGCATCAACAGTATTCGACCCAAAACCAGCGTGACAGGATTCTTGAGTACGCCACCCGCCGCGGGTTGCAGATCGTTCGTACGTATGCCGACGAAGGGCGAAGTGGCTTGAGTATCGATGGTCGTCCAGCCCTGCAAAAGCTCATCGCGGATGTTGAGCACCGTCGAGCGGATTTTCAGGTCATCCTGGTGTACGACGTAAGCCGCTGGGGGCGCTTCCAGGACGCCGATGAAAGTGCGTACTACGAATACATATGCCGGCGGTCCGGTATCGAGGTCGCGTATTGCGCCGAGCAATTCGACAATGATGGCTCGCCGATTTCCACTATCGTCAAAGGGGTCAAACGTGCGATGGCCGGTGAGTATAGCCGGGAACTGTCAGCAAAAGTCTTTGCTGGACAATGTCGATTGATTGAGCTCGGTTTCCGGCAGGGAGGAGGTGCCGGCTATGGGTTACGCCGCCAGTTGGTGGACCAGAGCGGCGTACTGCAACGTGAACTGCATCGCGGCGATCGCAAGAGTTTGCAAACCGAACGCGTTATCCTTGTGCCCGGTCCCGAAAGCGAGATACGTATTGTCAATCTGATCTATAGCTGGTTTATCGACGAATCCTTGAGCGAGCGGGAAATCGCCGCACGCCTCAATGCGATGAATGTCCGGACCAACTTCGATCGCGAGTGGTCGCGTTCGAGCATAAGGGAAGTGCTGACGAACGAAAAGTACATCGGCAATAACGTGTACAACCGGATTTCGTTCAAACTCAAACGGCTACGCGTCAATAACCCGCCCGGAATATGGGTCAGAAAAGACGGCGCATTTCAGCCGGTTATTTCAAGTGAGGTGTTCTATACCGCGCAGGGCATCATACGGGCTCGGGCCCGCCGTTACACAAATGATGAGTTGATCGATCGGCTTCGTAACCTGTATCGCAATCGCGGTTTTCTGTCCGGCGTCGTGATAGATGAAACGGAGGGGATGCCGTCATCAGCCGTCTATGCCTATCGATTCGGAAGCCTGATACGAGCTTACCAGACGGTTGGATTCACACCCGGCCGTGACTATCAATACATTGAGGCGAACAGATTTCTTCGACAACTTCATCCACAGGTTGTGGCAGATACGGAGCGGGCTATCGCCGACCTTGGCGGTGCAGTGGCCCGGGATCCGGGCACTGACATACTGAACGTGAACGATGAATTCACGGTTTCTATTGCGCTCGCTCGTTGCCAATCTCATGAAAGTGGGCGAAATCACTGGAAGGTGAGATTCGATACCAGCCTGTTGCCTGATATTACGGTCGCTGCGAGGCTCAACTCGGGCAATAGCGCGTTGCTCGACTACTACCTGTTGCCCCGTCTCGATTTTACCCAGCCGCGCATTCACCTCGCCGAGCATAACCCGATCGAATTTGAGAGCTATCGCTTCGACACGCTGGACTACCTCTACGGGATGGCTGAGCGGGCACGCCTCAGGAGAGCGGCATGAATGGCGTGCGGGGAAAGAGCGCGATCCGAATGATCCCGATCGACAGTATTGAAATCATCAACTCAAGGGAGCGCGACAGTCGTGTCTTCGAAGAAATCGTCGACAACATCCGAGCCATCGGCCTCAAAAAACCGATCAAGGTGACCCCTCGCGCAACCCGCGACGGTACAGAGAAATATCTGCTTGTATGCGGCGAAGGTCGTATCAGGGCATATCAGCGACTGGGGGAAACCGTCATTCCTGCGCTGATCGTCGATGTGAATGACGAAGACGCGTTCATCATGAGTTTGGTCGAGAACATTGCCCGCCGCTCGCCCCGTCCACTTGAACGACTGGGAGGGATACGGCGACTGTACGAGCAGGGGTATTCCTCACACGCGATTTCGGAGAAAACCGGGCTGACACAGGATTACATTCAGGGAATCCTGCACCTTTTTCGCCATGGCGAGGAGCGACTGCTCGTCGCCGTGGAGATAGGCCGCATCCCGTTGAGTGCAGCCCTCGCGATTGCCGGTGCCGGCGACGACGATACGGCAATCGAATCGGCGCTTCAGGATGCCTATGAATCGGGGCGGTTACGAGGACGGCCGTTGCTGGAAGCTAGACGTGTCATTGAGCGTAGAAGGATTCTTGGTCGAACGGACAAACGTGGAACTTCGAAGAAGAGCGTAGACGTGACCGCATCAAGCCTGGTACGCGCGTACCAGAATGAAGTTGAGCGTCAGAAAGCCATGATCCCGAAAGCGGAATTCACGCAGCAGCGGCTGATATTCATTGTGAGCGCACTACGTCAGTTGCTGTCTGACGAAAACTTCGTGAATCTGCTTCGCGCCGAGGACCTGGCGACATTGCCAAGATACCTGGCGGATCGCGTCTGGTCCAGTGGGGGTGCAATATGACAGGCGTGACGTTGGCTTTCATCCCGGAGCCTCTGTCTGTGTCGCTAGACTGCTTGCTGCCATCACGGAGATATCCCGCGAACATTTGCGGAACTGGAAAATTCAGGAAGATCGAGTCGTCTATCAGAGAGGTAGGACTCATTGAGCCCCTGTCGGTGATGCCGGCTGACAAGGCAGTGGGGCAGTACGTTATTTTGGACGGACATCTCCGTGCTCTCGCCTTGAAGGGTATTGGAAAAAATGAGGCTGAATGCTTGATTGCTACCGACGACGAGACATATACGTACAACAACAGACGAAATGGAGTCTCGACGATCCAGGAACACTACATGATTCAACGTGTGATTGCCCGAGGCTCACCGCCGGAACGGGTCGCAAAGGCACTCGCAATGGACGTCGCCACAGTTCAGCAGAAACTTTCGATTCTCGACGGGCTGTGCAAGGAAGCGACGGAACTCCTGGCAAACCGGCAGTTCTCTCCAGCCTTTGCGCGCGCGCTCAGGCGGATGAAGCCCATGCGACAGGTCGAGTGTGTCGAGTTGATGATAGCGGCAAACAAGTTGACGCATCGATACGCTGAGGCGCTTCTGGTCGCCACGCCCGCAAGCGCGCTGGTTGATGGGCTAAAGCCAAAAAGGATGCAAGGAATTAGTGCGCAGCAGGCAGTCAGGATGGAGCGGGAGATGAGCAATCTGCAGACGCAATACAAACTGGTCGAGCAGACCTACGGGCAAGACGTCCTGCACCTTGTCCTGGCCAAGGGATATCTGGACAAGGTGCTGAAGAACAAGCCAGCAAGGCAGTACCTGCGTCAAAATCATCCGGATCTCCTGGCAGAGTTCGAGGCGCTAGTTGCAACGATCGCTCTCGATAGGCAGCAGATTGTCGCGGCCGCGTGATTCTGCGTGACGTCGTCCCCCGACCCAGGCAACCATGTCTCTTTTCGCGCGAAAGTGAGTCACCCAAATGGCAACGTGCGTACGTCTACAGATGCCGCATGATGGTTGACTTTACTCGTTCACGGCAATAGCCCAAAAGCTGCCTTCGACGATTTCAACGTTCGGTCTATGGGGACTCGTCGAAACGGTGCTCTCGGCCACGCAGAGACCTTCACCTGTGCCTCTACTGAGACATCAGGATGAACGGCCACTGACTAGCCCTGAGGTTCCGCCGCTGCCATAGCCCTGCGCGTGACAAGTTCGCCGAGTGCAACGTCGGCGAGCGCGACAAGCAAGGGCGCATAGACTACCGTCAATACAAGAATACTTATCTTTATAGTGATGCCGAGCGTCGATTTCTGGAGGAAACTCGAGCGCTCTGCTTCAAGACTGGCTGCGGCTCCGCATACGTATGCGCACCGAGCCTTCCGGTCACGCGCCGACCAACTCCCAAGCGCCGATCCGCGGTTGAACATTGTGTACGGATTCACCGCGGTTCAACACATGCTGCAACTTAGTCCTGAACGCAGCGTTTGTGAAATAGTCGATCAGAGAGATGCTCCTAAACAAAGGTCCGATGTGAACGCCTCATTCATACACCGCCTGCCCACGCGCGTCCGCGATCACGCCGTAGGCGGCGACACTTACGTCGTGCGCTTACGCCGGCGTCAGTCGGGGTGACTCGGAAGAAGACGGGACTTCGCGGAGGCTCACCATGAGAGCTTGGCAGGCGCGACTTCGCTAGGAAGCATAAAACTCATAAAACTACTGGTCCCCCGATACACGCACTTTCACGTCATCAGTCAGCCCGCCGATACACCGTAGTTAAGGAGCACATACGCATCCTCCGACGGCGCATCTGCCGGCGGAATAGTAATTTCCCAACTGTCAGAGTCCCCGGCAACAGGCGCGATGGTCACCTGAGGCGCACGGATGATATCGTCTTCTGTCAGGTAAACGTTAGGCTTTGCCCAAAGGACCACGCCAGCCTTGGGCTTCGCAAAGCTCTGAAAGACATACGGCAAATGTGCCCTCGTTATGACCAGCTTGATTGGCTGATCTTGCACCGTCTCATGACGAGGCCAGTCGTCGGTGAAGTCATATCGTGCACTTACAAGATGATAGACACCCTGGTGCTGGTCATCAAGTGACTGGCCATCCAGGCCGTCTACGTCAGGAAGTTTTCGTTCGTCGCGTACTTGGCGTTGATTTCCTTCGATATCGAGTTCGATACGCGTGGCAATCGTCTCGTCGGGCTTGCCGTTAAGCGGGTGGTCCGCGCAGACCACACGATTGTGGACGATAGTCAGGAACGAACGTCCGAGTACATCAAAATGCGCAGTGGGCGGCGTATTGACATGAGCGGCGGCTTTCGCGGCAGCACCGGCTTCAGGTCTGCATTGAACGTGTCCAGTAACCCGAAGTGTTAATAGGGCCTCGGCTCGAACTGTTGCGCGTAAACGTCAGCGCGCATCGATCAGCCGGCCGATTTGTGCAACAACACCGATCGGAGAGGCAACTTTCTGGTGCCTCGTTTTCACACTTCAATGACTTCAATAACGATTTAAATTCGCAACCTGGGCCGAAGTGGTTTTTAGGTCGTTGTGTGGCCAAGCGCACATACCGCGGAGAACGGTTACCACCAGAGCCGTTGACATTGCAAATAGGTAAACAGTCACCAAACGTTGAAACTTATAAATCTCCGGTTCGGTTCAGCTTGCAATCAGAGAAGCGTCCACATAAGCGGCTCTAAACCCGGGCCGCTTCAGGCAAACGTCCCTTTTAAGCAATTGCTTCTCCTACCGCATGACTATACTAAATACAAGCGGCTTCTCTGGAAGGTGGAGCGATGGACACCTCGGATACCTCGAAGCATCGAGGCGATAAGGATCTGTTGCGCTGGCAAACAAAGCTCCTGCCGCTCATGGCCGGTTCGTTGATAGCTCTCGGCGCGGTATTTTTCGTGGCGTGCCTATGGCAATACGATCGCCTCCAGCAGTTCTTCGACCCACCCAAAATGGAACTACGAGAGGAGCTCAAGCGTCTGCAACCAGGCGTTGAGGTGGCACAGACACAGGAGTACCGAGACTGGTACGTTCGCGCGCTGCTGGAAGAAATGGCAATGAAGCGCCGCTACCAGCAAAACAGCGTCGTGGTTCAGGCACGCGTGTGGACCCGGCTCATGGGTTTTCTGACTGGCATGGTGCTGGTGTTCTCCGGGTGCATCTTCATTTTGGGTAAGCTCCGGGAAGACGTCACCGTATCAGGTGATATGAGCAGTGCGAAATGGACACTGATCACATCGTCGCCCGGCGTCGCTCTCGCTTTTTTCGGAAGCGGGCTCATCGCGTTCGCAATCTATTTGCCGGCGACGGTGGAGTCGAGCGACAGCGCAGTCTATCTTCCATCGTACGCGATGGTGCCGCTCTCCGCGGAGAACGGTTCCTTGCCTGCGCCCCAACCCATGCCGCCCGGCGCGAAAGAAAAGACCGCCGAGAAGACAGTGCTTCCGGCGTTACCGCCCGACGTAATCAAACGGATGAAACAAGAGGCCACCAAGAGCGAGTGACACGTGGTTGATGTGAGCCACTCCGGATATGGAGGGTGAAAAGATGCGTTTGAGTCAGTTGATCCTCTCGCTTCTCGCCGTATTGCCCGCTGCCGCGCTCGGTCAGAGTCAGCAGGATGCGGATTACGTCGAGGGCTTCAACGCGTGGCGCAACGCGCAGTATGCGATTGCGAGCGAGCGTTTGTCCCGCTATCGAATTTCGCAACCGTATGCACGGCTATATGAGGTCGATTACTGGCTTGGTACGAGCTGGTGTCGGCTACCGGGAAAGGAGCCGTCGGGGGCGAGCCTTCTCGATTGGGCATATCGATTCGAGTCCATGCCCGAGGACCAGCACGGAAAGTTCAGGAGCGAGCGCGATCTCTGTATTCACGGGGTGAGGGACAAGCCGCAAATGGTGCAGATTCTCGCCGCAGGCCCGGCTACGTCGCACGTCGAGGGGAAGATCTACTATGTGGCGGGCCAGCACGATGGCAGCGGTCTCGACGCGCCGCCCTTGCACGTCACGAGACCGTTGCCCGCCGAGGAGTACGCTAAGCGCATATTTCCACGCGCCAGGCTCGAAGATGCCCGCGCCGCGACGGCACAGCGCGTTCCTGGCGCCACGGTCGTGTATGCTTCCGGCCGCTTCGTTATCGCCAGCCTCTCGCCGCAACATACTGCATCGCAGCTAGCGCAGATCTCGGCGCGCCTCGAACATTTCCTGACTTACCTTCAAGACGAATATGGCATTCGAATGCCCGATTCGGTCATTACGGTTTATTTGGTGCCGGAACCGAAAGCAATGGTCAAGATTGCGAGCGCGTTGCATGGAATATCCGCGCCTCCGACGACATTGGGCTATGCCTTCCAGAACGACTTGTCGGTGGTGTGTGAGTTGACCGGAACCGCTACGGGCACGGTGCTTCACGAACTCTTTCACCTCGCCGCGCACTCGAGCTTTGGCGATATTCCGCAGTTCCTCGACGAAGGGATGGCGGGACTCTACGAAACGTCGACGGTCGTGGACGGACGATACTACGGCGCACCCAACTGGCGCGGCAAGGTGCTGAGAGCAGGGCGCGAAATGGGCTCCGCCGTTCCCCTGTCGGTGGTGATCACGTCTCCGTGGTTTGCCGATGAGCCAACGTTCGCCGCCGGGGATTTTCCTCACCTCGATATGGATCAGCAGGCATATATCCTTGCCGGGGCGCGCTACTTCACGATATGGCTGCAACAGCAAGGCAAGCTGGCGACACTATTCGATGCGATGCGGGATCGGACGATGCCGGATCAGTATGTTTCCGCCGACAAGCAAGCCCTCCAGATCGTAGAGAAAGTAACGGGCAAGCCGATGGATCAACTCGAACGTGACTTCGGTGAATGGCTGCTTATGGCTGAACGGGTCGAACCTGGCCAACAGTTTCCTGGGGCAAGGAAGGTCGCGTCTCACACAGAGACGATAGAGAAAGAAATCCCTCGCGAGTTCATCGATCGCGAGGTGCCAACGCAAATAGGGCACTGATGCATGCAGCGCTTCGCTTTACAATATCCATGGAATATCTATTCCGCATTATAATCGAGCATGGTCAAAACTCTGAATGAGAATTTATATCAAAATAGAAAGACATTAATCCAATATGTCGATTTAAAGAAGGATCAGTGACTTTCCCGATGGGCTGCATGTCGATCGACCGGGAAGCGCACGTGTGGAAACGGTCGGGAGCCGTCGGCAGACAGACCTGCATTGTTCTTGAAATAAAGAAAAAATCACCTATCTTATGTCTTCAATGCATTTAATAATTTAGAATTATGAAACGTATTTAAGTTGATCTTTAATCGGGGTAGTGAGAATGATCGCAGACGTCATCATGTGTCTATCGCGTGTCACGCATCAATGATTTCCGACTCAAGACTCAACTGGATAACATCAGAAATTGACTTATAAGGAAAAATAGAAAGTTAATTTTCCTGTTGATATTTTCACCATTGCCGGTCAGCGATTTCTGGCTGCCTTGGTGTATCGAAAACGGTTACGGGCCGACAGAATCTCTCGAGTAGCGGGTGGACAGCTCGCTGTGTCTGTAACGGCGGAGGTCAAGCCATGCCTATCAAGTCTCACGCCGAGAAGGCCGCCGCCCATGCGGCAAAGAAGCATCGTCTTCATGAGCCGCTAGTGGTCGACATGGCAGAAGCTCGACATTCCGAGACGGGAAAGCCAATCTACAGATTCAAGCTGGTTGATGCTGACAAGGGTAACGGTCCCGCTTGTACGATCTTGATCGACGACCACGGCCACGTGCTCGAATCCAGTCTGGCTCTCGAGCGAGGTTTTGAGCGGCCGGTCTTGGGTTCGCCGGCCATACCAGCCATGGCGCCCATCACGATTGCTCCCGACACAAACGTCCTGCTGCTGGACCCCGGCGAAACGTTCGATGAAACGCTGACGGTCACGATCCCAAAGAACGCCGGTCCGGGCAAGGCGGACATTTATTTTCTCGCGGACACGACCGGGTCGATGGATTCGATTCTGTCCGCGGTCCAGGTCGGTGCGAACAACGTCCTCGCGTCGCTCAATGCGCTCGGGTCCGATCTGATGTTCGGCGTCGGGAACTATAAGGATTTTGCAACCGGCGACCCCTACGGTTTTCAGCATCAGGTCAGTCTGACCAATGTTGCCGCTTCGGTTACGGCAGGCATCAACGGCTGGTCTGCGAACGGCGGCGGCGACTCGCCCGAAGCGGCGCTGTTTGCGCTCAACAGCCTTGCCACGCCGCCAGGCGCCGGTATCGGCTGGCGCGCGGGGAGCAAGCGCATCATCGTCTGGTTCGGGGACGCGCCCAGTCACGATCCGATCTGCAGTGATGTGTCCGGTGGGCCTACTGTGACGGAGGCAAGCGTCACCGCGCGCCTTGTCAAAGAGGGCATTGTCGTACTTGCCATTTCGACCGCGACGCCGGGCCTTGACGACGATCCGACCGCCGGCGCCACGGGCTACCTGGCACAATGCGGTGCGCCGGGCGGTACGCAAGGACAGGCTACCCGCTTGACGAGCGCAACGGGTGGTGTGCTTGCCGTGGGCATCAATGTGGGAAATATCGTCAAACAGATCATCGCACTCGTGAAAGCCGCGGTCGGATCGATACAAAACGTGAAGCTCGTTCCATCGTCAGGGATTGCGCCTCTCGTGACGCTGATTGATCCGCCTGCGGGATATGGTCCGCTTGCCGGCGACGAGCGTCACGTGCTGAGCTTCGAGGTGAGATTCACAGGTACGGCTTGCCCAGCGCAGGACCAGGTCGCGACAGGAACCCTTGATGTCGTGGCGAACGGCAAGACTGTCGCAAGGAAGGCAGTCAGGATAACGGCGCCGGCGTGCCGGTTTGTCTATACGGTCGACTTCGTCTGCGGGGAAGTAACCGGCTGCGGCTGCGAATGTTCGCCTGAGCAGAAGGGCGGATATGCTACCTCGATCGCGATCCACAACTATTCGCTCAAACCCGTGGAAATCGTCAAGCGGTTCGTACCTGTCGTGTTGTCCGGCGCCGCGATCGGGAGGGAGCCACGCACCGCGAGCGCGCTTGCAGAAGATCGGATCGTGCTGCCTGCACAGTCCTCGACGATGGATGACTGCTGCCGGATCGCGGCCCGATTGCTGGGTGCCGCACCACCCACCTCCCTGCCCATTAGCGCCGGTGTGCTCGAGATCACGGCAAGCGCCGATGTTTCGGTCACGGCCGTCTATACCTCGTCGGGATTGACGGCGGACCGTCGCGTTTCGATCGACGTCAAACAGGTTAGTGCTCGCCGATAGGCGCTTTTCAGGAGAACGGCCGTGTCGCATATTACTGGAACGGTTCAGGTCCTTGGCGCACCGCTCATCATTGGCCCTGGCGTCACGGTGTTCAATCCGCCGGCGTCACCCGCTCCGGGAGGCACGAAGTATCTGGTGCTGCATTTCCAGAACCTCAACTTCCAGCCCGGCGATGAACTGCAGATCAATCTTGGCTACGATGTCGACCGATTCACGGCCGCCGACGGGCCGTCTTTCTGGACCCGGCCGGTCAATGTCTATGCCTTCCCGGCGGGCGTTCAGATCACGTATGTCGCGGCGGGCCCCGGTACTGGCAGCGTACAACTCGACCAGTATGGTCGCGGCGAGCGGCACCAGGGCGAATCGGGGCATCCCAGTTTTTCGAACTGCGATCCGTTTTATCAGCCGCCCGCGTATGAGGAGCCGACCTACGATCCCTTCTGGTATTGTGCGAACCCGCCCAACTGGGAAAATGCCGCGTGTGCAGCGCCTTCCACGGATGTCCGTGCGCGGGTCTCGCGCAGCGTTGGGATGATCCTGTCCGTCGAGGCGAGCGACTTTACGGGCATTCAGCAACTCTCGACCTGTTCGGTCACCCTCGTCGACACGGACAAGGTCATCACGGCGGGGCACTGCCACACGCCCGCGGAAGCGCTGAACGGCTCGATCACCTTCGACTACCAGACTCAGTGCGACGGAAGCCGGCCGGCCGGATACAATCCGCGCTTTTACAAGGTGAAGGCGGTGCTCGCGCACCGCTATGATTCGACCGGCGACTACAGCCTGCTGCAGTTGGCCGAAGCGCCCGCGGGGATTCCGGTCATCCAGATGCGCCCGGATCTTCCCGGCGCCGGTGAGCAGATATTTGGCGTGCACCATCCAAACGGTGCCGTGAAAAAGCTGTCGATACCCCATGGCCAGGGATTCGACACGATCGTCAACAGCAGCGCATCGGCAATCAATGTTCTCACCAACTTCCATGTTTCGGGCGGTAGTTCTGGCTCCGGGCTGTTCGATGCCGCCGGACGGATCGTCGGCATTCTGTCGAATGGCACGCCCTGCTCGGGCAGCCTGCTGAACTACTTCCCAATCGCGACGATGCTGCAGCTTGTCGCTCCGTCGCCGCCCCCGCCGGTCACACGTGACGTCATGCTGGTGTTCGACCGCTCCGGCAGCATGTCGCTCGACGACGGCACGGGTCGGCCCAAGATCGATGCGGCCCGCGACGCGCTGTCGTTATTCGTTCAACTCGTGAAGTCCGATGCCGGCAATCGCCTCGGTCTGGTTTCATTCAGCACCTCGGCCAGTTCGCCGGTCGACTTCGCGATCAGCGATGTCACACCGGCGTCCAAGGCCGCGCTGATTGGCCCGCCGCCCTACATTGCGGGCCTGTTGCCCGGCTTGGTCCCCGACGGGATGACTAGCATCGGTGGGGGGCTCGGCGCCGCGCAGGGACAATTGTCCGGTGCGGGCGGGCCCAATCCGAAGGCAATCCTGTTGATGACAGACGGGCTGCAGAACCAGCCGCCCATGATTGCGGACGTCGATGGCTTGCTTGCCGGCACGACCGTTCACGCAATCGGCTTCGGCAGCGAATCGAATCTCGACGGCGCGTTGCTTCAGGCGCTCGCCGCATCGCATGGCGGCCTGTACACGCGCGCGAGCGGTGGATTGTCATTGGAGAAGTTTTACGCTGCCGCGTTTGGCAACATATTCGAATACGGCATCCTGATGGACCCCGAATTCGATTTGCCGGCAAATCAGGCGGCCGGCACGGCGCTGCCATTTCGCATTTGTGGAGAAGAGGCCATCACCGTCGTGGCGGGTTGGGACAACGCGGGCGGGAGCCTATACGCGGAAGTCACGACGCCAGGCGGCGCGGTGATCACAATCAATGCGCCGACGACCGAGACAGCGTCGGGCAGAACCTGGACGTTCCTGCGGGTTCCGCTCCCAATTGGCGGCGAGCGAGACGGGCTCTGGAGTGTCAACGTTGTAAGACCTGGTGGGGGAGGCGAGTTTCCGCCGCCCGCACCGGCGCTGCGCTACTTCGTCAACATCATCCCGAGCGGCGGGCCGAGCATGCGCCGCTTCCGCGAAAAGCCGCGCTACTACACAGGCGACACGATTAACCCAATGGTGCTCATTCGCTACGACGACGGTGGCTGGCCCGACGGCATGAGCGCGTCGATGACCGTCTCGTATCCCGACACGAGCGTCGGCAACGTCATCAGCCAGGCGGGTCTCGCACCCGCGGGCGCGGTCGACGCAGACGGCATTGCGCCTCGCCAGGCGACACTGCAGGCGATCGAGCAGTCCAGCGGCAAGCCGGTCGTCACTTACGTCGACACCACGTTCGATCTCGCGAACGACTCTTCGAACACCGACGGCGCTTTCGAAGCCACGGCGACGTTCGGCAAGCCACTGGTCGACTTTCTGAAGGCGGAAGGCAACTACACGTTTCACGCGAAGGCGACCTATGGCGACGACTGCATGGGCATGCGCGAGCTGACGTGGTCGATCCACGTCGAGGTCGGCATCGATCCGGACAAGACGACCGCCACCACGACGGATCTGCCTCCGGGAGCGGATGGGCATTCGTGCGCGCGCATGGTGTTCACGCCACGCGACAAGTACGGCAATCTCCTCGGGCCGGGAAGGACAGATGGCTTCACGGTCGCCGCGCAACCCGGCGGCACACTCTCGGGTCCCGTGACCGATCGCGGCGACGGCTCTTATCAGGTCGACGTCTGCATGGATCCCGGGCTGCTCGAACCCCCGCAGATCGGTATCGTGCAACCAGGACGCGACCCTGTCGTCGTCACGTCCAGCAACTTCCGGTTATTCATGTACAGCGTCGAATTCCTGTGCGGCGAGCAGCACGACGATTGCTGTGGATGCGCTCCGGTGCGTCCTGGGCATTATTCGACCGAAATCAACATTCACAACTGGCAGGACAAAGCCGCTCCGGTCGTCAAGCGGGTGATTCCGCTGGTTCTTGCCGGCGCGGTCAAGGGACGGGAGCCGCAGTTCAGCGCGGCCGCCACGCTCGAGACGCTTTTGCTGCCCGCACACCACGCGACAATGGACGATTGCTGCAGGCTCGCCGAACTGCTCCTCGGGGCTCCTCCTGCGCAGGCCTTGCCGCTCACGACAGGAATTCTGGAGATCGCGAGCACGGTGGAACTGAGCGTAAGCGCCATATACACGGTCACGGACCTGCAGGGCAATGGACCTTCGATCACCGTTCAGCAAATCCAGCCGAGGACGCTTGCTGTGTAGAAAATCGACGCTAGCGGTCGCACGAGAGTTAGTGGGATTCGTATTTGCCATCGGCAAGCAAGCGTTGTCCGCATCGCTTCACTAAGTTCGGCGCTCAGGTTGTTGACGCAGATATAAGACAGATCCAGAAGCAGTGACGGTGGGAGCTCGCCATGAATTGTTGCGCATTCCGTCGGGATATCTTCCTTAAGATCGAACGGGTCACGGCATACAGCCCGCTGGCTCCGCAGCCGTGCGCCCGCCGTTGGGGGCGGGACGCCATGTTCAATCCGGGCCACGAACTCGGACGGGTGCAGCCAGGTGAGATTGTCGCGACCACACTCGATGCGCTCGTTTACCGTGAGTACTTTGACAGCCACTACACGCATCCAAACACGGCGATGCTCGTGCCCGCCGACGTCAACGAGCCGCCGTGGGACCGGAGGGTTCCAGGCTGCGTGCTTTATGCGAGGCCGGGTGAACGGCTGTATATCCACGTTTTGAATGGCGATCCGGTCGATTGCCACAGCTTCCACCTGCACGGGCTGAGCTACGGCATCGAATCGGATGGTGCTTGGCCGTTTGGCGTGAGCGCGCGATCGGGGCGGAGAAGCGACGAGATTCGACCCGGCGAGAGTTGGACCTACGTGTTCGACGCGACGGAGCAAACGATCGGCGCGTGGCCGTTCCACGATCACGTGCGCAATGTCCAGGCAAACGTGAACCGGGGACTGTTCGGCGCGCTGATCGTGCGCGACCCGAAGGCGCTGCGCCCCGACCACGAGATTCCGCTTTTCGTTCACCAGTTGCAAGGCGCTTCGCTTTCGGAGACGTTCCAGAGCTCGACGCTCAGTCACGGCGGCATCTACCCGCACACGTTCGCCTCGGCGGGAACGGTCGCATATCATTGCAAGATCCACGGCATGTCGATGGCGGGAACCGTCATCGTGGATCCCTCGGCACCCACGGGCAACCGAGCGGTCTCGATCGGAGACAACTTCTTCAATCCGGCCAGCGTCAGCATACGGCCGGGCGCATCGGTGACTTGGACGAACGATGGCAATTTCGATCACATCGTCTATGCGCCTGGCGGCGGTGCTGCGACGTTCTGCCTGAACGGGCGCGCGTACGTCGGCAACACCCCAACGATTGAAGTTCGCCCCGGTCAGCGGCTTCGCTGGTACCTCTGCAACCTGGATCTCGGAACAGTCTGGCACAACGTTCACCCGCACTCGGCGCGCTGGCAGCTTCCTGCACCGAGCGGGGGTGCAACAGACGTTCATGCGCTGAGCCCTGCTCAAACTTATGTGATGGATACCGAGGCGCCGCCGGCCATTCGTGTTCCCTGCGCGCTTGCGCCGTTGCAGTGCGACCCGCCCGAAGCCGGATGCCGGATTCCCGTGAAAGGCGAGTTTCTCGTCCACTGCCATCTCGAAGAGCACATGATGTCCGGGCTCGCGGGGCTCGTGCGATCAAAGGACTGGATTTGGGTGTCCAAGGAGGCATTGGCGGCAATCGACATGCTGCTGCCCTATGACGACGACACCAATGAAGTCGGATGGGTCGATCTGAAGCGATGCGGCGAACATTGCCCGACGGGAAAGCATCCGCACGAGCCGTCCCCTCCGCCGAAGACACCGCTCGGCGAGCACACTCCGCAACACGAACACGAAACGGATGCCAGGGCTGAGCACGCGGCGGCGCCGACGCCGACATCCATGGCCGGAATGGCCGCAGCGGAATCTCCGATGGAAACAATGCCGGGAATGCCGGAGCCTCTGGACATCTGCGTCGCCGCAAAGGAGGGCGTCTGGGAATTGCTGCCGTGCGACTCGAAGGTGCTCGCTGTCCACGCCGTGCTCATGCACACCGGCCGGGTACTGTTCTTCGCCGGTTCCGGGAATAACGTGCCGCGATTCAATGCACATGATGTCCGCAGCGTCGTCTGGGACTACCAGGCCGGCACCTTTCACACGCCGGTCACGCCGTTTGACGTCTTTTGCGCCGGCCAGACGGTCTTGCCCGACGGGAAGGTACTCGTCGCGGGCGGGACACAGCAGTACGATCCGTTCATCGGCCTTCACTCATCCTGGTTCTTCGATCCTTTGCTGGAAGAATGGATCCGGCTCGGCGACATGGCTTTCGGGCGCTGGTATCCGACGCTCGTGACGCTGGGGGACGGCCGCGCGATCGCCGTCTCGGGCATCAGTGAGGCAAGCGAAGTGTTTGCGCCGATGACGGGGTGGTCGACGCTTCCTCATGGGACAAATCTACCCCTCTATCCGCATATGCTCGTCCTGGCCGACGGCACGACGTTCTACACGGGCGGCCAGCTCGGTCAGGCGGTTCTCGATGCGCGGAAGATCGATCCCTTCACCGCGGCCGAGACAATCGTCCCGGGTTTGCGCAACCAGAACAATCGCGACGAAGCATTCAGTGTGTTGCTGCCACCAGCCCAAGCTCAGAAAGTGATGGTTTTCGGCGGCGGGGGGCCACAGCACGCCACGAAACATACTGACATCGCCGATCTGAACTCGGCCGCGCCGCACTATGTCGCCGGTCCCGACATGCTGCACGCTCGCGGGCTGCACAACTGTGTGATTCTTCCTGACCGAAAAGTCCTCGTGAGCGGCGGCGGCTATCGCGGCGAGACACGCGGCGATGCCGTTCACCAAGCGGAGATGTATGATCCGGCAACGAATGCATTCCATCCCGCCGGAACGCAGTTGGTGTCGCGGCTCTATCACTCCATCGCGCTGCTCTTGCCTGACGGCCGGATCGTCACGGCAGGATCCAATCCCGATCGCGGTGACGATGAGTTGAGGATGGAGTTGTATCACCCACCGTATCTTTTTCGCGGGCCGCGACCTTTCATTCAGGAAGCACCGGAGCAGTGGTTGTACGGCACCACGGTCGCCATCCATACGCCGCAGGCGGCAGAGATCAAGTGGGTGCACCTCATCCGACCCATGGCCGTCACGCACTCGAACGATACGTCGCAGCGCCTCCTCGACCTGCCGATCCGCGAGCGGGATGTCTGCCATCTGCACGTCGCCGTTACCGACAATCCGAACTTGGCGCCGCCGGGCTGGTATCTGCTCTTTCTGTGCAATGAGGCAGGCATTCCGTCGGTGGCGAGGTGGGTTCATCTCGATCGCAAGGTGCTCATCCCAAAGATGGTCGTCAGCGAAAAGGTTCCGCCGATGCAGATGAAGATGCAGCACGAGCACATGCCAGGGTTCCCGATCCCGGGCTTTCCGCCGACGCACCACGAATGAGGGGATTTCCGGAGGAGTTCAGACCACCCGTCGCACTGTTAACCAATATTTTCGGTTGCCGAGCCGGCCAAGCCGAGCTGTGTCCGGTAGTCGGTCAATAGCGCTTAATTGCTTGTGGAGTTCAGAACAGAGGCATTCGCGAGCCGGTTCGCAACCGGGCGCGCCTGCCTGCATCGTCGGGCTCGCCGTTGAACGCGCGTGGCACATAGTGAAAGAGCAGCGCGGTCGATGCGCTTCCCTGCCTTCCCTGCGGCGGTTCGTCCCGCCAATGCGGCAATTCGCAACCGCCGAAGAGGACGGCGTCGCCGGTGCGCTGCACGAGCGATATGGGACCGTTGCCCGTTTGAAACCACAACGGCCATGGATCCCCCGCGGGCACATCGGGATTGTCGACGTCGGATCGCGAGCAATGGTCATGCAGTAGAAGACACAACGACCGGTTCAGTTCGAGATCACGGAGCAGACTCGTCAGAGCGTGCAGTCTGGTTCGAATCGCCCAGACTTCCGGAAGCTTCAACGGCGGCTTCTGTCCAGTGAGCTTGTCTTTGTTCTATGTCGTCGGCCACCAGCCATAGGTACACCGCTGAATTGGGCCCGGTTGTCGACCAATCCCACTTTTTGGGGAAGCGCCCTCAACAACCAAGAACTATATTGAGCGGAACCGCCGAGGGCAATTTGTCCGCCCAGCGCGCTGGATTGAGAACTTTGCGGCCCGCCCTAGGCACATGAGGCGCGTCGATCGGTGTGCGCGCGCCGGCGAAAAAAGTTGCAAGTTCAACACCCCATCCTTTTGGCTTCCTTTTGGCCGGGCTCTCGGTTGCTTTGCGTTCGCGTCACCGAACAGATGCATCTTTGCGCGGGGCGCACTGCATGGCGCAGGTCAGGGTTGCGGTTTTGAACGGGGAATTCTCGCCTCATCGCATCTTGTCGTTCAAGACTGCCGACACGGGTTACGCAGATGCATCGGGCCAGCGTCGGCCGGCAGTCGGTGGGCAGAACAAACCGTGCAACCATGTCGCAAGCTATGGGTACTTGATGAAATCTTCCTCCTGCGCAAGATATTGGCCCAGATGTGCGGCGGACGTGATCTGACCAGGCTACCCGCGCTCTCAGAGTATGGCGTGCTGCAACTGATCGGTGAAGTCGGCACCGACCTGAGCATCTGGCCCACCGAGAAACATTTCACCGTGTGGGCCGGGCTGGCGCCGCCGGGTAGCCACGACAGCGGCAAACGCAAGAAAGGCGTGCGCCGCGGGCGTAATCGCACAGGCCAACTGTTTTGCATGATGGCGCAGAGTCTGGTGCGCAGTAAGGCCATCGCGCTCGGAGGTTTTTACCGGCGCCTCGCCGCGCGTCGCGGCGGTCTCATCGCGACCAAGGCGCTGGCGCGCAAACTCGCTGGCTGGTTCTGGCGCGTCATGGTCAAGGGAGATGACTATGTCGAGCAGGGCTCGCGTGCTATGAGGAGCAGGTCCGCAAGATCAAGGAACGCGCTCTGAAGCGGCTTGCCAAGGAACTGGGACGCGAACTCGTTCCGCTATCGACCGTTGATCACGCAACCGCCTGAATATCATCGACACGGAAGGTTCATGGAAAGTTGTCACTGATTTCCGCAAATGACCCGAACGCCTCGCCGAGCTGCCTCACGCGCTCAACATCTTCGCCGTGCGGATAGATTGAAGTGGTCGAGATCGACGCGTGGCGGAGGTTATCCCTGACCGTGACCAGTTTCACCGTACCGCGGCCGCATCGTCCCAATTGTGCGCGATCGCATGGCTGGCGCGCCGCCGACGAAGGCGGGCCAGTGTGCTGCGTGCCATGGCGCCCGTGGCGCGGTCGTGCTCCAGACACCGGCAAACTGCGAGCACACGTGAAAGAGAGCGCGCACGCCGTTCGTCCGGCAGTGAGAGTTCGTCGATGATCGGCCAGCTAGCCAGATCGACTTCGCCGGGAAGTGCTGCATGGTCGTTCAATGCCGGCCCTGCATGCAGCCGTGCGTGTCGCGTCATCGTGAGCCTCCGCCAGGGCGTCGGCCGTTACGACACAAAATTAGTTGAAAATGCGCCTTGCGCCATGACATTAGTTGCTGGCAGACGGCGCAGTAGTATTCGAGTTTTGTTGAAAAGATCTTGGCTTTGCGGAAATGTGCGGCAAGGGTTTTCGGCGACTTCTGCGCTGCACAAGAATAGACACGAGTTTAGTTACGCGAGCGTTTCATCTACAATACGGCGTCAATCTTCAACCGGAGTCGGTACGCCCATTTCATGGGGGAGATGCGATGCCCAATGAGTACACGATCTACAAGCGCGACGAGACGTTCTACATCCGCGATCTGAAGGGGAATCGATGGAGTCTGCAGCATCGCTACGGAGACCGAATCCCTAGCGATGGCTCGCCGATCGACCCTGCTGAAGAGATACTGCTCGAGAATGCCAGGAGCATCGTTCGAAAAATTCCCAAGGGCCCATCCGCGCCTACTTACAACAGGTTTTCAAACACCACGAACTGGTCATTCGCTCAACGGGCCTCACGAACAGTTTACGGCGGAGTCCATGGAGGGGCGAATGCGCTGTTTCTTCAAGGAAGCTGGGCCTGGAGGGTCCCTTTTGGCAGCAAGAAAACGCCAACTGCACACAGGGTCAGTCATGGTTATATTCCTGATCGTAAACACACCGAAGTGATGAAGGCGGCAACGATGGCCGAAGTCAATCAAGAGCTCTCTGCGACGGAATATGCGCGGAACGCCTGGTTCTTCAATCCGACCAAAGGCCATCGAGACATCCGGTATGAATGGTGTCACCTGGTCGCGCACGGCCTGGGCGGGCCGGATCATCACACCAATATTGTTGCGGCCACGAAATACCAGAACTCGGAACAGCTCATTCTCGAATCCGTACTGCATGACTACCGCATGGAGGGCTTGGAGCTCGTCGTTGAAGCCAAATTAGCCTTGGGCTGGCAACACCTGGCTGAGTCAATCTGGTTCCGCGTGCGCCTTGGAAACAAGGATATTTACTCAAGGACAATGGATGCGAGGCGTGCAACCAAGCCGGATTTCAACGAATACGCTGCGGTCTCGACGGAAATGCGGCGGTATCTGAACAACGGCCTGAGAGCACATTACCCTGGTGGCGACCTCAATATGGATGAATACGAGGCCTTCAAGCAATACACCGGGGCGTTCGTACCAGAGGAATCAACAGGGCTCTGGCAGTCGGCGATGAAGCTTTACTACGGCGAGGGCCCTGATCTGATCGAGTGACGGTGCCACCGTCCTGCGCCCGACGGTCCATGCCGCCGCGGTGTCAGGCAGCCGCACCGCCCAACCCGTAACGCAACGCGCTCGACGCTCACAACGGGGTATTCGTACCTTTCGTGCATGCATGGACCCGACGCCGTTTGCAAGCTTCTTGTTCGTGATGTCGAAACGGTCTGCATGCATGTATCCGGCTTGCCAGATGGGCAGTTGCCGAAGCACGCCCGCAGCCTCGATGAGATCCGCGCACCCCGTCCTTAGCAAAATCGCGGCTTGCCACAAGTGGCAGCCGGCACGAAAGACAGGCTTCAGGATGCTGGTTCAACCTATTTCGTCATCGCTTTGAGAAGCTTCGCAAACCTGTGGGTGGGTGCCGGACAGCGCCCTGATTGCGCGGCGCATTGGTGTCAGCTCCCCAGTTCTCGTCTGCAGTCCAGAATACGCCAGGAAGCACGGCGTGCCGGCATCGCTCGATGAACTTGCGAGCCGTCGCTGTCTTTGCTACAGCAACGCACCGCCCTCCCAGACGTGGTCGTTTCGCGCGAGCGCGACGAGGGGCAAGCCGAGTACCCTCTCCCCGCCAAGCGCATTCGCGTCGAACAACGGGGAGGCCCTGCGCGACGCCGCCTTGCGCGGAGTGGGTCCTGCGATCGTGCCGTCCTTTATCGTCGGCAAAGACCTGATGGAAGGCCGGCTGATCCGGCTCCTTCCGGACGAGCAACCGGAAGACGATGTCATCTACGCCGTCCAGCCGTACTGCGCAAGAAAGGCTCGACCATATAGACAAGCTGCTTGCGAATCTCGCATCTTCGAATGCCAATTGTTGCCATTCGTTGCTGAAAGAATGTTGGCTTACCCAGCGTCGAAATGAAGATCCCCAGTCAGCCTTGCCCGGATACCGGACGCCATGCGAGAGCAGGAACGACTTCAGTCGTTGCCGGGCCTGCTTCAGATCATCCTTGGCGCTTACCCACGCGCGGGCCAGGTCCCGAAAAGCCTCGTCTTCAATCCCGGGGACATATACGGCCGACAAGTCACCAGCACGCAGCGCACGCACCAGCTTGATCGAGTCGCGTCGATCCGTTTTCACGCGCTCATCAGGTTTCTTTGGGATCAGCGATGGCGCACAAACCATACATTCGAATCCTTCCGCGACCAGCCGACGGTAGAGTCCATAACCGCACGGCCCTGCCTCGTAGACGACATGTACATTTCGTCCCTTCGAATGCAGACGCTTGCACAGACGGTCGATATCGCCCTTGGCAGTGCCGTTCCTGCCCAGCACCTCCACATCGCCCATTCCCACTGTGTAGGCGACCGTGATCGACTCTTTGTGGACATCCAACCCAACGTATACCGTGCTATCGTGTTCCATGCTGGCCTCCGTGGTGGAAATCGCCGGGTGTGGCCCTGCCCACACCGTGCGGCTCTGGCAGCAATGCTAACCCGCGTCGGACTCCTCACGTCAGGCCAGCCTGTACCTCACGGAAAGTCATACTGCCTGGCCCGAACCCCACCGATCGAGCGCGACCCGGATCCAAGCACCACATCGCCACCGACGCCAACGGAACGCCGATCGCGGCGATCCTGACTGGTGCCAATCATAACGACGTCACCCAACTTGTTCCGCTGATCGAGGCCATTGTGCCGATCGGCGGCAGGCACGGGCGGCCTTTGAGCCGCCCTGGCTGCGTCTACGCCGACCGGGGTTACGACCACGACAAATACCGACGCGCTCCTCACGAACGCCGTATTCCCACCAGCATTGCGCGGCGCGGCCACCCGCATGGCAGTGGCCTCGGAAAAGTCCGATGGGTCGTCGAACGTACACATGCTTGGCTGCATAATTTCCGCCGTCTACGTATTCGCTTCGAACGTTGCGCTGACATTCATGAGGCGTTCCTCAAACTCGGCTGTTGCTTGATCTGCTGGAACACGCTTCAGCGCGTCCAGCAGTCTTTATGAAACCGTCTCTAAGAGAGGCGGGCTTGCCGATGAAGCTATTGTGGTCTCGGCCGGTTGCTTGCAGTTCCAGGAGTTGTTGCGCACGGCGCTCGCAATGGGCGGATCGAGCAATCCTGGTGGAATCAGATGAGGGGTCGTCGCGATATCCATGCAGAATCTGTGACCAGCACAGTGCTGAGCCGCCTTCAGCAAGGGTTTGCGTTTCCGAGAATATCGCGTGTTCGGCAGTCGCGCACAGCATTGATCTCTACCTGTCCGTGAAAACCGCCAGACCTTGCACGATTCGAGTGGTTATCCAAATGTACGAAAAAGAGACCGAGGTGCGGATATTCATGAAATCCGCAACCGATAGTGGCAGGCGCCGGCGCCGATTCATGAAAAACTGAATTGAGGTTGCACTACTCGCTTCATCGGATCTCCGTGGTTTTCCGGATAGGCGAATCCGAAAGCACCATGGAATCGGGAAGTATCGGCACTGTCGTGAAGGCTGGCACGCACTTTGCATAATGATGTGGCATACACGAAATCATTGATGTGCCTGCAACGAATGCCAATTATTAGGTATACGTAACTGGAGACAAAATGAATAAGAGGGCGGTGGTTTTGGTAGTCTTGATGCATGCACCCGCATTTGCATTTGCCCAGAGCACTGTGACGCTATACGGAATCATTGATGCGGGCATCACCTACACCAACAATCAGGGCGGCCATTCAAATGTCATGCTGGATACCGGTATCCTGCAAGGCAACCGATGGGGCCTGCGTGGTGTCGAGGATCTGGGTGGTGGCCTGAAGGCCGTGTTCGTTCTCGAGAATGGTTTCAATCTCAACAATGGCACGCTGGGGCAGGGAGGGCTGCTGTTTGGCCGTACGGCATATGTCGGGCTGCAATCCAGTGTGGCGGGGATGCTGACGTTGGGACGCCAGTATGACTTCATGTACGACTTCATGGTTGAGAATTCTGCGCCGGCTCAGGGAAGCACAGCGGTTGGTTTTCACTTTCTCGACGCTGACCGGATGGCAGGCGAACAACTCAACAACGCGATCAAGTACGTCACGCCAACTATGGGTGGCGTGACATTAGGCGCGTTTTATGCATTCAGTAATGAGGCGGGATCATTCGGCGGGACAGCCGCCGCGCCGCGAGCAGTAAGCTTCGGCGCGAAGTTCGAGCGGGGGCCTCTCGTGATCTCAGGCGCTTATACGAACATCGACGGCACGTCGGGTAGCCTCGTCATGAGCGCGCTGAAGGGGCAGTCTCTGCGGACCATGGGCATTGGCGCACGGTATAAGTTTAACGTCGCTACGGTGTTTGGTAATGCCACAAATTCTCGTGTATCGAATGTGACCGGCGGCGGAAATGCCGTAATCAATAACTATGAAGGAGGGGGGGCATATGATGTTACGCCATTTGTTCGCCTAGCCGGGTCGTACACCTATACGACGTATGACGGATCGCGCTATCACCAGTTCAATACGGCGGCCCACTATCTCTTTTCCAAGGCGACTGATGTTTATCTGGCCGTGAATTACCAACATACCAACAATGAGGCAACCGGAGCGGGCATGTTCCTAATCGCGACGCCCGGAAGCTTCAATAATTTCTCGACCACCGGGAATCAGGTCGCCGTGCGAGTGGGTCTTCGCCACCTGTTCTGATCCGACGTTAATAGCTTCGCACAGCCGTTCGATTCTGGCGTGATAAGGCATCCGTATCATATTGGATTTGGCCAACCTCTAGATCTTACCGCGACAGACCTGGCCGAAACCGTGATGGCAGCGACCGACGGCCGCGGTGTCGAGGGCTTGATCGAAAAGGTGGCTGCGCAAGTCTGGTCGTCCGCGCTGAAATTGCCGGTGTGCGGCGGCCGTGTCGGGACCTGCGGCGCAATCACCGGCGATCAACCGCATGCCGAGTTGCGTGGCGTTTCGAACCGGTAGTTGCAGATATTCGGCTCGACGCTCGGCGGTCTCAACGAGTTCGGAGACCTGTTGAGTTGGGTAGGACGCTCAGGCCGGCGCCCGGCGATTTACTCCCATTACGCTATGGCGGATCTGTACCCCGCACTCGACGGCCTCAAGGCGGGAGGGCGTTGGCAACACCGTCATCGGAATTCGTGAATGTTGATACATGGCCTGGTCAGAGCCTCGCATTTATTTTCTAACACCAGGTAAAGACTAACTATGAAGATATTGGTGGCAGTAAAGCGCGTGGTTGACGCGAATGTTAAGGTTGACGTGAAGTCGGACGGTACGGGCGTCGATCTGAGCAATGTGAAGATGTCGATGAACCCGTTCGATGAGATAGCGCGACGAAGTGGAGCGCGAGAGCGGTGAGTTGGTCTGCATGGCACCGCTCCGCTGCTCGGCATGAAAAAGCACCTGAACCGGATGGCGAGCGGCACGCTCGAGGTCGAGAAGTTTGAGCGCGACGTCGCGCAAGCGGATGCTTCACAGGATCTGCGCGAAGGCTCGCTTGCGTGGAAACAGGAGGCTCAAGCCAGTGTGCGGGCGAGTAGGCCTGTGGGCGGTTACAAAAGAAAAGGAAACCATCAATGGAAATCGACGAAAAGCTGGTTCTCGCGCGCCTGTATGGCGAGCATGTGTCGCCGCCGCCCATCACGGCAACGCTCGGCGGGACATTTGTTTCATTGAGCGATGACGCGCTAGAGGCCGAGTACATAGGCACCGCGGCATTCATGAACCCGGCAGGCCAGGTGCAGGGGGGCATGCTATGCGCGATGCTCGACGATGTAACCGCGACGCTAGTGACCTCCACGTTGGGCGAAGGCGAGCACTGCGCGACCCTGAACCTGAACACGTCGTTCCTGCGGCCCGCGAAGGCCGGCAAGCTGATTGGTTGCGCAACGCTGGTGCGCAGGGGGCGCGGCGTCTGCAACGTCAACGGGGAACTCTGGCAGGACAAGAAACTCGTCGCGACGGCGACGGCAGTGTGCATGATTGTTGCGCGATGAGCCGCCCGTTCATCGGTGGGTGGAACTAACTGTCAGGCCTGCGCGCCACGCGCAAACTCGTGCCACGGCGAAGGCGATGTAATGGACGCATCCCTCCCGCGTCGAGTCGGAGAGGCCGCAGAAACGGCGGCGCCCTCGCTGTACCCGACGGCATCAGAGTGCCAAAGTTGGTTGTCTGTCAACGACCACTGAGAGTAAGGAGGGCTCAAAACGAAGCCTAGGACATTCGGGGTAGACTTGGCAAAGCGGGTTTTTCAGGTGCATCCTGTGGACATCGATACGGGTGAAATCAAGCGGCGACAGCTGAAACGGCAGGCTCTCGTGACGTTCTTCGCGAAGCAGCCACCAGTCCCAGGAACGCGGCGGACTCGCGGCCGGGCTTCGCCGATCGACCTCATGACCGAAGCTCGCGAAACGGCGCGCCTAGTAATGGGCGCTGTCACGCGCTTCCATGGCGATCACGGCTGGCGGTTGGACCATGTCTTCTGATTTGTATTAGCCGGGACTCGATCTGACAGGTAATCGGGCCGATTAAGAAAGAGTCATCAATGGGGGATGAGTTTCTCCTTGGCGAGTTCCAGCGAATCGAGGAAAGTGCGCATTGGCGTCTTGCCAACACCAGCGTCCCTGATGCTCTCGTTCATTGTTGTACTGGTCGAGCCCCGCATCAAGGTCGCTCTGCAAGACGGCGATTGATTCGTAGATTTTTTTGCGGAAGGCGATGCGATAGAACTCGTTGAGCATGGTCTTGTGCAGCCGTTCGACGATTCCGTTGGTTTGCGGCGACTTGGCCTTTGTTCGGGTATGGTCGATGTCTTCCAAAGCCAGATGCAGCTCGTATTCGTGACGCTCGGGGTTGCCGCAGTATTCGGTGCCGCGGTCTGTCAGCACGCGTAGCAGCGGGATGCCGAAGCTGTCAAAGAACGGGACAACGCAATCGTTGAGCAGGTCTGCCGCAGGCAGGGGCGTTTTCCGATCGTAGCGCTTCGCGAACGCGACCTTCGAGTAGGTATCGACGAAAGTCTGCTGGTAGACACGGCCTACGCCTTTGAGGCTGCCGACATAGAACGTGTCCTGCGCGCCGCAGTAGCCCGGACATTCGGACTCGCCTCAGTCAGCACCAACCCCTCCTGGGCGGATTTGGCTTCCAGGGCCTTCAGGCGCTTCGGCATGGTCTCCAGATCGTGGCGCAACCAGATGCTACGGACGCCCTGTGGCGAAACAGAGAGGGCGCGCCATTTGAGGACTTCGTTGGCGATACGCACCTGACCGTAGGCGGGCAATTCGAGGGCCAGTTCGACAACGGCGGTCTCGATCTGCGGATCCACGCCGTTCTTGAGCAGGGGCCGGTGGTGAGAGATCTCGTGCAGCGCCGCTTCACCGCCCCGATCGTACAGTTCCTTAAATCGGTAGAAGCGCTGTCGCGTGAGTAACCCATCACCCGACAGGCCTGACTGACATTGCCGAGTTGCCGGGCCAACTCAAGTATGCCGACCTTGGCACGAATTACCCTCTGCTCCTGAGTTATGGCGGACTCCTTGCTGTTCGCGGCGCGCATTGCCGCTGCAGGCTACACCCTCCGCGCCAGCATGAGAAACCAACCACTGTCAGATTTAGTCTAGGCAGTATGACTTCACGCGAGGTAGACGGCTGGCCTGCCATGAGGAATCAAACGCGGGTTAGCATTACTGCCAGAGCCGCACGGTGTGGACGGTGCCACACCCGGCGATTTCCCGCACGGAGG
>NZ_JBFRCL010000067.1:0-50313 GCF_040965695.1 Paraburkholderia sp. BR10937 | reverse complement strand
ACCAGGGCGCCGACTACAGTTCGATTCTGGTGGGCATCCAGGTGCCCGCGGCCGAAGACGCGGAGTTCCGCCGCTTCCTCGCCACGCTCGGTTATCCGCACTGGGAAGAGACGAGCAACCCGGCGTACCGGTTGTTCCTCGCGTAACGAGCGGCCATCGTGTCCGTTTCGCTTTCCGACAAGCTCGTCGTCGCCATTTCGTCGCGTGCGCTCTTCGATTTCGAGGAGGAAAACCGCGTGTTCGAGGCCGGCGACCTGCAAGCCTACGAGGCGCTCCAGCGCGAGCGCCTGAACGTGCCCGCGCGGCCAGGCGTGGCGTTCGCGCTGATCCGCAAGCTGCTCGCGCTCAACGACGGCGCGCATCACGTGGAAGTCGTGATCCTCTCGCGCAGCGATCCCATCAGTGGTCTGCGCGCGTTCAGCTCGTGCCGCGAGCACGGGCTCGACATTCAGCGCGGCGTGTTCACGCGCGGACGCGAGCCCTGGCATTACCTCAAGCCGCTCAACGCGTCGCTGTTTCTCTCCGCGAATCCGGCTGATGTGAAAAGCGCGCTCGACGCCGGATTCCCCGCCGCACGCGTCTTTCCGGAATCGGCGACAATGGCGGAACGCAACGCGCACGAGATTCGCATTGCGTTCGACGGCGATGCGGTGCTGTTTTCCGACGAAGCCGAGCAGATTTTCCAGAGCAAGGGGCTTTCCGCCTTTGTGAGCCACGAGCGCGACAACCGCGAACTGCCGCTCGCGCAAGGCCCGCTGCAGCCGCTGCTGGCCGCGCTCAACCGTCTGCAGAAGCTCGCCGACGCGAACGCGCAAATGCGCATCCGCACTGCCCTCGTCACCGCGCGATCGGCGCCGGCGCACGAGCGCGCGATCCGTACGCTGATGGCCTGGAACATCGAGATCGACGAAGCGATGTTCCTCGGCGGACTCGACAAAGGCCCGTTCCTGCGCGAGTTCAAACCCGATTTTTTCTTCGACGACCAGATCCGCACTTGCGAATCCGCGCGCTCGGTCACGGCCACCGGGCACGTGGCAAGCGGCGTGACCAATCTCGCAACCGAAGCCAACGCATCATGACTCCCGACCAATCTCCGCTCGGCAAGGCCTCCACCTACACCGAGCAATACGACGCTTCGCTCCTGTTCCCGATCCCGCGCGCGGGCGCGCGCGAGCAGATCGGCATTGGCGCGCAGCTGCCCTTCTTCGGCAGCGATATCTGGAACGCCTACGAGCTTTCGTGGCTCAACGCGCGCGGCAAGCCGCAGATCGCGATTGCCACGTTCTTCATTCCCGCCGACTCGCCGAACATCATCGAATCGAAGTCGTTCAAGCTCTATCTGGGCTCGTTCGCGCAAACGCCGTTCGAATCCGCCGAGGTGGTGCGCGACACGATCAGGCGCGATGTGACGGCGGCTTGCGGCGCATCGGTATCGGTGCGGCTCGAGCAGCCTGGCGCGTTCGGCAAGATCCCGTTCGAGGAATTCGACGGACTCTCGCTCGATCGCCTCGATCTCGACACGGAGATCTATCATCCAGAGCCGACGCTGCTGAAGGCGGCCTTCGACGAAGCCCCGGTAGAAGAAACGCTGATCTCGAACCTGCTCAAGTCGAACTGCCCGGTGACGGGCCAGCCCGACTGGGGCAGCGTGCAGATCCACTACGTCGGGCCGCAGATCGATCAGGCGGGCCTGTTGCGCTACATCATCTCGTACCGCAATCACACGGGCTTTCACGAGCAGTGCGCCGAGCGCATCTTCATGGACATCCTGCGCGAATGCAAACCGGACCGGCTCGCCGTCTACGCGCGCTACACGCGGCGCGGCGGCCTCGACATCAATCCGTTTCGCACCAACTTCAACATGCCGATGCCGGATAACGCGCGGCTCGCGCGCCAGTGAGCGCAAGAAACGCAGGCAATCAAAAGCAAAACGCGCCGCAAAAAACGGCGCGTTTTTCATTGGCGTGGCGATTCGACTGCGCGTCAATGCGGCAGCTCGGCCGCCCCCATGCGCCGCGCAATCACGGCGGAGCGCTGCGCGAGATACGCCGAGTTGCGATGCTCGTCGAAGTACTTGGGACGCGGCAGCATCACCGCGAGCCGCGCCGACTGCCACGGCGTGAGCTTCGCGGCGCTCGTGCGGTAGTAGTAGCGCGCGGCGGCTTGCGCGCCGTACACGGCGTTGCCCCACTCCACTGAATTCAGATAGATCTCGAAGATGCGCTCCTTGTCGAGCAGCGTCTGCAGCATCCACGTGATGATGAACTCCTGGCCCTTGCGGATGTAGCTCTGCTCGCGCGAGAGGAACAGGTTGCGCGCGAGCTGCTGCGTGATGGTCGAGCCGCCGCGCACGATATGGCCGCGCTGCTTGTTCCTTTCCCACGCCTGGAGGATGGCGTCGGTTTCGTAGCCGTTGTTGTTGACGAAGTTCGCGTCCTCGGACGCGATGATCGCGCGCTTCAGGTTGCGCGAGATCTGCTCGTACGGCACCCATTCGTGCTGGATCGAGAGACCGGGGCGCTCGGCGGAAAGACGCGCGGCGTCGGTGCGCATGTACGCCGTGGTTTGCGGATCGACGAAGTTCCACAGCGCGATTTGCGCGAAGTAGAAGAGTTGCGTGGCGATCCACGCCATCGCGAACACCGAGACGACCCAGGTCAGCCAGCGCAGCATGCCAGGACGTTTGCGCGACTGCGCGCGCCGCCCGCTGCCGCTCGCGACCGCCGCGGCCTGCGCACCGATGGCTTGCCTGCGCATGGCGTCGTCTCCGTTTCGTGCGAGAGGTGCGGGGCGTTACGCGGCCTGCGCGGCGAGCTGCGCGCGCAATGCCGTCAGCACCGGCGCGCCCTCGGGCCGCACACCGCGCCACACGAAGAACGACTCGGCGGCCTGCTCGACCAGCATGCCAAGGCCGTCGGCCGCGCGCGCGCCGAGTGCCTGCGCGTGGCGCATGAACACGGTGGGCTGCGCGCCGTACATCATGTCGTAGGCGAGCGTACCGGTGCCGAACGCGCGCTCGTCGCACTCGGGCAAGGCCGCATCGAGGCTGCCCGCCGTCGCGTTCACGATCACGTCGTAGGGCTTGGGATCGAGTGCATGAGGGCCACCGCCGTTGAGCATGCAGCCGAACTCGCCCGCCGCGCCTGCGAACTGCTCGATGAGCGCGTGCGCCTTGGGCGCCGTGCGGTTCACGATGGTGATCTCGCGCGGCCGGCGCTCGAGCATCGGCAGCACGACGCCGCGCGCTGCGCCGCCCGCGCCGAGCAGCAGCACGCGCGCCCCTTCGAGCGCAACCCCGAGGTTCACCTCGATGTCGCGCACGAGGCCGAAGCCGTCGGTGTTGTCGCCGAAGATGCCGTTTGCGTCGAAGCGCAGCGTGTTCACCGCGCCCGCCGCCGCCGCACGCGGCGAGAGCTTGTGTGCAAGCGCATGCGCTTCCAGCTTGAACGGCACGGTCACGTTCAGGCCGCGGCCGCCCGCCGCGTGAAAGGCCTGCACATGTTCGACGAAACCGTCGAGCGGCGCGAGCAGCCGGTCGTATTCGACGCGCTCGCCCGTTTGCAGCGCGAACTGCGCGTGGATGTATGGCGACTTGCTGTGCGCCACCGGGTTGCCGACGACGGCGTAGCGGTCGGCGCTCACAACCGGCTTCGACTCGCTGGCACTCATTCGCGCGGCTCCGTGGCGTGCTGTTCGCTCGATTGCTCTTCTGCGGCGGGCGCATCGCTTGCCGCCTCGCCTTCGGCGTCGCCTGCTTCCGCGACGGCTTCCGCTTCGCTTTGCGCGGACTCGTCGGCGGCCTCGATCAGCTCTTCGTCTTCGCCCGTATCCTCTTCGGCCTGCTCGCCGCTCGTCACGACAGGCGCGTCGAGCACGCGCAGCATCCGCACCGAAGCCTCGATGGTCAGCTCGTCGATCGACAGCACTTCCATCATCAGACGCGTGCCGCGCGCGTGCACGCCGAGTGCGGGCACGTGCATGAGCAGCGGCACTTCCTCGAAGCGCACCAGGTCGTCCTTCACCACGCTCGCCGGGAATTCGCGGCGCGGCTCGCGCCCCGCTTCGCCGCGCATTTCCTGCTGCAGCCAGCGCAGGCACCAGAAGTACTCCATGCGGCGCTGATGGTCGGCGTAGGCGGTGTAAGTCTCGTCGAAGCCCTGCACGACGGCGAACAGATCGGCGTCCTTGGGCTTGAACGGCGCGACGAGCTTGGCGGCCACGCCGTGCTCCACGCAGGCGAGCAGCTGCCACTGGTTCACGAGGTCCACGTAGCGGCGCAGCGGCGAAGTGCTCCACGCATACTGCGCGACGCCGAGGCCTTCGTGCGGCGCGGCGTTGGTCTGCATGCGCGTGCGCTTGGGACCGGTCGGCGCGCCGAACGCGCGCTGCGAGCGATAGATGCCCGGCACGCCATGATCGTGCAAGAACGCGCCCCACGTGGAGTTTGCGAGAATCGCCAGCTCCGCGACGATCAGGTCGAGCGGCGAGCCGCGGCGGCGCGGCGAGATGGTGACATGCTCGCCTTCCACGTAGAAGTTGAAGTCGGTGTTGCGCTGGACCTCGCGGCGCAGGCCGTAACCGGCGCGCGCCTGCTGGCGCTTCTCGAACAGCGCCTGCGCGAACGGCCACAGCACGGCGATGTCGTCCTTGTGCGGATACTCGCCCGTTCCCGCTGCGAGCGTCTCTTCGGTGACGACTTCGTCGAGCGTGTTGTGACGCAGATTGTTCTTCACGAACACGCGCTCGGCGCGCGTTTCGGTCGCGACGATCTCCTGTGTCTCGCGGTTCACGATGCAGTAGAGCGACAGCGCCGGACGCAGACCGCCTTCCTTGAGCGTGAACGCGTCGACGAAATCGTCGGGCAGCATCGTGATCTTGTCGCCGGGCATGTAGACCGTCGAAAGACGCGTGCGCGCGATCGTATCCGCCGTGTCGCCGCGCTGGATGCCGAGCGCGGGCGCCGCAATGTGAATACCGATGCGCACGCGGCCGTCGGCCAGATGCTCGATCGAGAAGGCGTCGTCGATTTCGGTCGTGGTGACGTCGTCGATCGAAAACGCCTGCACGTGCTCGGCGGCGTCGGGCAGATCCTCGGGCAGCGTGCCCACTTCGACGGGCGGAAAACCCGTGCCGTGCGGGAAGAAGTCCGCGAGGAAGCGTGCCTCGTGCAGCGCGCGCGGCGAAGCGATGCCGCCGTTCTCGAGCATGAGGCGCGGCATCGAAATGCCACGCGCGGCGGCTGCCGCTTCGAGCGCCTTGTATTCGATCGAGTTCTTGTCCGGCTTCGTAAGGAGCCCGAGCGCCTTGCCCTTGAACGCCTCGGGCAGTCCGCCCGCCTTCAGCTCCTCTTCGTAGCCGGCCTGCACCAGCGCCTGCTGACGCTTGCGCTCGAGCGAGGCAAGCGCCATCTTGAGCTGCTCTTCGGGCGCGCGCTGATACTGGCCGCGCCCCTTGCGGCGAAAGTACACGGGCGAGCCGTGCAGGCGCAGCACGAGCGCGGCGCGCTCGACCGGGCCGTAGGTTTCGCCGAAGTACTCGCTCGCGAGCGCCGTGTAGGCGAATTCCTCGGCGGGCGCGCACTCCCACAGGAAGTCGAGATCGATCTCCTGGGCGGCGGCGTCCGCCTGCTCCAGCAGTTCGCTCGCAGCCGGCTTCTCGAACTCGATCAGCACGTCTTTCGCGCGCACCTTGGCGCGCCGCCCGCCGGGCAGCTCGACCTGGAACGCATCGCCCTGGCGCGACAGCACGCTGCCGGCCTTGAAACTGCCCGATTCCTCAAAGAAAACGTTCACTCAATACTCTCGTTCAGACTTGCTTCGACCGCCGGCGCGGCGCGCGGGCGGTGCTGTATACATATAGGCGTTCGCACGCATCAGGCGGCATCGCAGAAACGGATCACTTCGTCGACGTAATCTGCGAATTCGCTGATGCCATGATCGCTGCCTTCGATCAGGTGTGTGGGCACACCCGGATAGTGCGCGAGCATCTCGCGGTAATCGAGCACTTCGTCACCGGTCGCGGCGACCAGATAGTAGCGCGCGGGTTGCGTCACCTTCGTCACGGCCAGCGCGCGCAACTCTTCCAGGTGACGCGGTTCGACGACGATGCTGCCGCCGCCGTGCCAGAGCGGCTGCTCGCCGAGATACTTCGACAGATCGCGGTCAGGCACCACGGCGGGGTTCAGCAGCGCGGCGCGCCAGTCGTGCTTTTCCGCGAGATGCGTGGCGAAGTAACCGCCGAGCGAACTGCCGATGAGCGTGACGCGCTCGCCCGGCTTCCATTGCGCGCCGATCTCCTGCTCGGCGAGCGCAATGGCGTCGCGCGGCGAAACCGGCAGCGTCGGGCACAGCCACTCGCCGCTGCGTCCCAGTTCGGCCATGCGCGCTGCCAGGAGGCGCGCCTTGAACGACTGGGGCGACGAGCGAAAGCCGTGCAGATAGACGATCACGCCGCGCTCCGTGCCGAGAGCGCATCGAGCAACTTTTGATGCACGCCGCCGAAGCCGCCGTTGCTCATCACGAGCACCTGGTCGCCGGGGCGTGCGGCTGCGACGACCGCCTTCACGAGCGCGTCGAGATCGTGGAAGGCGCGGGCCTTCTCGCCGAGCGGCGCGAGCGCTCCGGCGAGATCCCAGCCGAGCGCGTCCTTGCCGCTCGCTGCGCCGTAGCCGAACACGAGGTCGGCGTCGGCGAGACTGGCGGGCAGTTGCGCCTTCATCACGCCCAGCTTCATCGTGTTCGAGCGCGGCTCGAGCACGGCGAGGATGCGCGTGTTTTCGTGGCCCACGCGAGTGCGCAGGCCGGCGATCGTCGTTTCGATGGCCGTGGGATGGTGCGCGAAGTCGTCGTAGACGGTCACGCCGTCGACGCTGCCGCGCGCTTCCATGCGGCGCTTCACGTTGCGGAACGCGGCGAGCGAGGCGGCGGCCTGCGCGGGCGGCACGCCCACGCTGCGCGCGGCGGCAATCGCCGCGAGCGCGTTCAGGCGGTTGTGTTCGCCCTGGATCTGCCAGTCCACCACGCCTGCACGTTCACTTTTGTGATAGACGGCGAAGCGCTCGTCCACGGCCACGCCGTCTTCCGCCGGCAGCGCCTGCCAGCCGCCATCCACGCCGAAGCGCTCCACGTCGCTCCATACGCCGCGCGTGAGCACGCGTTCGAGCGCGTCCGAGCGGCCGTTCGTGACGATGCGGCCCACGCCCGGAATCGTGCGCACGAGGTGATGGAACTGCGTTTCGATCGCCGCGAGATCGGGGAAGATGTCGGCGTGATCGAATTCGAGGTTGTTGAGCAGCGCCGTGCGCGGACGGTAATGAACGAACTTCGAGCGCTTGTCGAAGAACGCCGTGTCGTACTCGTCGGCTTCGATCACGAAGAAGCTCGAATCGGTCAGGCGCGCCGACACGCCGAAATTCAGCGGCACGCCGCCGATCAGGAAGCCGGGATTGAGGCCCGCGTCTTCGAGCAGCCACGTGAGCATCGAACTCGTGGTGGTCTTGCCGTGCGTGCCCGCCACCGCGAGCACCCACTTGTCGCGCAGCACGTGTTCGCCGAGCCACTGCGGACCCGACGTGTACGGCAAGCCGCGATTGAGGATCTCCTCCATCAGCGGGTTGCCGCGCGTGACCACGTTGCCGATCACGTAGAGATCGGGCTTGAGTTCGGTCTGGCTCGCGTCGTAACCCTCGATGAGGCGGATGCCCTGCGCTTCGAGCTGGGTGCTCATCGGCGGGTACACGCCGGCGTCGCAGCCGGTCACCGTGTGGCCCGCGCTGCGCGCGAGCACCGCGAGTCCGCCCATGAACGTGCCGCAGATGCCGAGGATATGGATGTGCATAAGCCTGTCGCGCCGCGCGGGCGTCGTGAACGCGTTGATCGGTTTGATCGGGTTGAAAAGGACGGAGAAGCTGGAACGACGGCAGCCCTGCGCCGCCGCAGCAAAGAACGGGTATTGTACCCGAGGCCCTGAGCCCTATTGGCTCGACCTCGGCCCCTGCAGCGACGGAAAATCCCTGGGCACCCCGGCAGCCGCTGCGGCGCAGTGGCCGCCTGCAGGAGCCCAGGGCGATCTCTAGTATGATTGAAGGATGGTTCGCAGATCACATTTCGATCCCCAGCGCGTGCGCGAGGAAATCGCCATCGCGGCAGCAAGGATGATCGCCGAGGACGGCCTCGACTATGCCACCGCCAAACGCAAGGCAGCCCGGCAGGTGGTCGGGGAAACGCGTATCGAAGGCACCTGGCTGCCCGACAACGATCAGATCGAGGAAGAGATCCGCGAATATCAGGCCCTCTTTCAGAGCGACAGCCAGCCGGTGGTGCTCCGCCGCCTGCGCGAGATCGCGCTCGAATGGATGCAGCGGCTCGAGGCGTTCAATCCGTTCCTGACCGGCGCGGTGCTCAACGGCACAGCGGGCGAGCACTCCGACATCCATCTGCAGATTTTTTGTGACAACGCGAAGGATGTCGCGATCTGGCTCCTGAACGCGAACGTGCAGTACGACGTGTCGGAAACGCGCCATTTCGCGGCGCGCGGCTTTGTGGAGACACTCAGCTTCATGTGGCGTCCGTCACGCGCGGGGGAGCCGGTGGGCATACACGTTGCGCTCTACAATACGGACGACTTGCGCGGCGCCGTGCGCGCCGACGCGCGTGGCAGGCTGCCGCGCGCCAACGCGCAGGCCCTCCAGGCGCTGATCGACGAGAGCGGCGCCACTTCTTCCACAACCTGATAACGGCAGCGATGAATACGAAGCGGATTCTGGCCGGCGTGGCAGTGGCGGCAATCGCCGCAGGCGGCGGCATACTGGCTGGGCACTGGGCAACGAGCGGCAGCGCCGGCGTGGCCGACGCGGCCTCGGTAAGCGCGGCGCCGGCGAGCGGCAAGCAGAATGCGGTCGGCCAGCTCTGGTCGGCGGCGGTCACGAACCCGGACGGCAAGCCGCAATCGCTTGCCATCTACAAGGGCCGACCGATCGTGGTCAACTTCTGGGCCTCCTGGTGCGGTCCGTGTGTCGAGGAAATGCCGGAGCTTTCCGCGCTCCAGCGCGAGTACGCGAAGAAGGGGATTCAATTCGTCGGCGTCGGCGTGGATTCGGCCGCGAACATCAAGACGTTCCTCAAGAAGGTGCCCGTCGATTACCCGATCTACATCGCCGGCTTCGGCGGCGCGGACGTCGCGCGCGCATTCGGCAACAACGCGGGCGGCTTACCTTACACGGTGGTAATCGACGCGAACGGCGCCGTTCGTGCGACAAAATTAGGGCAAATCAAGCCGGACGAGCTTCGGCGCACGCTGGACGCGCTTTGACGCAGCGGAATGTTTGACGCAATCTTAAGCGCCATAACGTAGCTTTTGCCGTGAGAATCCTGTCATTTGACTGAAGATCGGCCCAGACCCTCGCCGCAAGGCGTAGTCAGGGCCATATCCCTTTATCGGAAAACTAGACAAATTTCTCTAATCGGCGCTAAAGTTCGCGCAATTCCACGGAAAAAGAAGCGACCATGACGCGACTGCTGGTTCTGCACGGCCCCAACCTCAATCTTCTCGGCACCCGGGAACCGGAGGTGTATGGGCGCGTGACGCTGCCGCAGATCGATCAGGCGCTCTCGGACCGTGCCGCGGACGCCGGCGTCGAGCTCGCGACCTTCCAGAGCAATCACGAAGGCGCGCTGGTCGACCGCATCCAGTCGGCCCGCACCGAGCAGACCGACTTCGTCCTGATCAACCCGGCCGCGTACACGCATACGAGCGTGGCGATCCGGGATGCGCTGGCAGGCGTCGGCATCCCGTTCGTCGAGATTCACCTGTCGAACGTGCATCGCCGCGAGTCCTTCCGGCACCATTCGTATTTTTCCGACCAGGCCGAAGGCGTGATTTGCGGCCTCGGCTGGAAGGGTTATCTCTACGCGCTCGAATACGCGCTCGACCGGCTCGCTGCCCGGTCGGCGGCCTGATTCCCGCGCCGGATGACCGTCAATACCTGAACAACAACCCGTGCCGGGACGCGCGCGCCCCGGCACTTCACGTATTCAAAGTAAAAGGGGCTGCACCATGGATCTACGTAAGCTGAAGACTCTGATCGACCTCGTCTCCGAATCGGGCATCTCGGAGCTCGAAGTGACCGAGGGTGAAGGCAAGGTGCGCATCGTCAAGAACGCGCCGCCCGTTTACGTGCAGCCGGGTCCCGCGCAATACGCGGCGCCGGCCATGGGTGCTCCGCTCGCAGCGCCCGCCCATGTCGGCGAAGCCGCCGCTGCGGCTCCCGCCGCGCCCGCCGTGCCGCAAGGCCACGTCGTGACCTCGCCGATGGTGGGCACGTTCTACCGCGCGCCGTCGCCGGGCGCCGACCCGTTCGTCCAGGTTGGCGACACGGTCAAGGAAGGCCAGACGCTTTGCATCATCGAAGCGATGAAACTGCTCAACGAGATCGAGTCGGACACGGCCGGCGTGGTCAAGGAAATCCTCGTCGAGAACGGCCAGGCAGTCGAATACGGCCAGCCGCTCTACGTGATCGCCTAAGCTTTTCTGCGCGCGGCGGCGGCCTTCCTTTTTGGCCGCGCCGCGGTTGTCGCGTTTGGCGCCCCATGACGGCGACGCACGCGACCGATCCTCTGCGTTTTACATGGGATCGCAGTAACCGCTAAAGCGCTAACTCCGATCGACAGGCGTACGCACATACGACTTGCGACGCCCATTGATGAGTCGAATACCCACCATGTTTGAAAAAATCCTCATTGCCAATCGTGGCGAAATCGCGCTCCGCATCCAGCGCGCGTGCCGCGAGCTTGGCGTCAAGACGGTCGTCGTCTACTCGGAAGCCGACAAGGAAGCCAAGTACGTGAAGCTCGCCGACGAGGCGGTCTGTATCGGCCCGGCGCCTTCGAACCTCTCCTACCTGAACATGCCGGCGCTCATCAGCGCGGCCGAAGTCACCGACGCAGAAGCGATCCACCCCGGTTACGGCTTCCTCTCCGAGAACGCCGATTTCGCCGAGCGTGTGGAGCAGTCGGGCTTCACGTTCATCGGCCCGCGCCCGGAAACGATCCGCATGATGGGCGACAAGGTCACGGCGAAGCAGACCATGATCAAGACTGGCGTGCCCTGCGTGCCGGGCTCGGAAGGCGCACTGCCCGACGATCCGAAGGAAATCGTGAAGATCGCGCGCGCGATCGGCTACCCCGTCATCATCAAGGCGGCGGGCGGTGGCGGCGGGCGCGGCATGCGCGTCGTGCACACGGAAGCGGCGCTCGTGAACGCGGTCAACATGACCCGCGAGGAAGCCGGCCGTGCGTTCGGCAACCCGCAGGTCTACATGGAGAAGTATCTCGAGAACCCGCGTCACATCGAGATCCAGATTCTCTCGGACTCGTTCAAGAACGCCGTGTGGCTCGGCGAGCGCGACTGCTCCATGCAGCGCCGCCACCAGAAGGTGATCGAGGAAGCGCCGGCGCCGGGCATCGCGCGCCGCCTGCTCGATCGCATCGGCGATCGTTGCGCCGACGCGTGCAAGAAGATGGGCTACCTCGGCGCGGGCACGTTCGAGTTCCTGTATGAAAACGGCGAGTTCTACTTCATCGAAATGAACACGCGCGTGCAGGTCGAGCACCCGGTCACCGAGCTGATCACGGGCATCGACATCGTGCAGGAGCAGATCCGCATCGCCGCGGGCGAGAAGCTCTCGTTCCGCCAGCGCGACATCCAGTTGAAGGGCCACGCGATCGAGTGCCGTATCAACGCGGAAGATCCGTTCAAGTTCACGCCGTCGCCGGGCCGGCTCACGTCGTGGCACATGCCGGGCGGTCCTGGCGTGCGCGTCGACTCGCATGCCTACAATGGCTATTTCGTGCCGCCGAACTATGATTCGATGATCGGCAAGCTGATCACCTACGGCGCCACGCGCGAGCAGGCCATTCAGCGCATGCGCATCGCGCTCTCGGAAATGGTGGTCGAAGGCATCCAGACCAACATCCCGCTGCACCGCGAACTGATGCTCGACGCGAAGTTCGTCGAGGGCGGCACGAGCATTCACTACCTCGAAAGCCGTCTGGCCGAACGTCAGGCAGTGAAGAAGGACGAAGCGTAATTCATGAGCTACCGGGAACTGATCGTCGAGCTCGAACGTGACCGCGCGGAAGAACTTTCCGACGCGTTGATCGAGCTTGGCGCCCTCTCGGTGTCGGTGGAAGACGCCGACGCCGACACGCCCGACGAGCAGCCGCTCTTCGGCGAGCCGGGCCTCACACCCGAGCGCACCGCGTGGCAGCATTCGCGCGTGATTGCGCTGATCGGCGCCGATCAGGATCCCGCCGTGCTGCTCATGGCCGCTTCGAACGAGCTGGGTCTCACGCAAACGCCGAAGTTCTCGCTGCGCGAAGTCGAGGAGCAGGACTGGGTGCGTCTGACGCAATCGCAGTTCGACCCGATCCAGATCGGCGAGCGCATCTGGGTCGTGCCGTCGTGGCACGATGCCCCGGACCCGAACGCGCTCGTGCTCGAACTCGACCCGGGCCTCGCGTTCGGCACGGGCAGCCATCCCACCACGCGTTTGTGCATGGAATGGCTCGAACAGCACGTGCAGCCCGGCAATTCGCTGCTCGACTACGGCTGCGGCTCGGGCATCCTCGCGATCCTCGCGAAGAAGTGCGGAGCGAATCCGGTGATCGGCATCGACATCGACCCGCAGGCGGTCGACTCGGCGCGCCACAACAGCGAGCGCAATCGCGCGGAGGTCACCTACGGCCTGCCCGACGATTGCCCCGCCGGCGAGTTCGACATCGTCGTCGCCAACATTCTGTCGAATCCGCTCAAGCTGATGGCCTCGATGCTCTCCTCGCGCGTAAAGCCGGGCGGACGCATCGCACTTTCGGGCATCCTCGCGCGCCAGGCCGAGGAAGTCGCGCAGGTGTACGCGCAGTGGATCGACATCTCGGTCTGGCGCGAACACGAAGGCTGGGTCTGCCTCGCGGGCACGCGGCGCGCGTAATCCCTGTGCGTTCCGATCGGGCTCGCACGAGCCTGATCGCGCCCCAAGCGGCAAGACCGAAGTCGTAGACTGCGGTGGATTGCCAGTAGAATGCGGGTATCACCAATCCTCCGGTCTACCCAGATCCTCGGCCCACATGCTTCTGGCAACGCGCTGCCCCTTCTGTGAAACCGTATTCCGCATCCAGCCCACGCAGCTTGCCGTGCGGCGAGGCCTCGTGCGTTGCGGACATTGCCAGGAAGCGTTCGACGCCTCGGGCAGTTTGTACGAGATGCCCGAAGGTGGCGACTTCACGCGCGCGGTGCCCGTTGCTGCCGAAATCGCGGCCAGCCTGACCTCGCCGCCATCGGAGCCCGCTTCACGCTTTGCTGCGCAGCCCGCTGCCGGACTCGCTTCACAGTTCGCATCGCAGTCACAGTCCACTTCACAGCAGCCCGATGTTCAGCCTGATCAGCCCGCCGCAGCGCCATCGCAAGAGCCGCCCCCCACGCTGGGCGCCACACCCAATTTCACGAATCGCACGTGGGACCCGTGGGCACCGCCGCAGGACAGCCAGCGCGATCCGGGCCTGAAATACGACGCCGACAAACTGCCAGGGGCAAGCGTTGCCCGTGGCGCCTCGCCAGGGGTTGTGCCCGGAGCCGAGTCGCGCGTCGCCTTCGACGACGAACCGACGCGCGGGCGCTCACCGCGACAAGATGCGCCGCACGCGCCGGCGGCACCCGCAGCAGCACCGGTACCGCCGCCCCAGCAGCCCGCAGCCGCCGAACCCTTCCCGCCCGCCGCGCGCTGGACGCGCAGCGAGCCGAACCTGGGCACGGGCGGCCCGACCGAGCCGACCTTTTCGGCCAACGAAGCATCGACCGCGGCTCGCATGAACGACCCGGAGCCCGCACTCGGCCCCCGCACCCGCGAAGCCGCACCGGAGCCCGCGTTCAGCGCGCTCTCGCCCAACGACGGCGCCTCACCGTTCGCCGTCACCCGCGAAGCGCCCGCCCGCCCGCGCGGCTCGCGCGGCCTCGTCTGGCGCATTCTCGGCACGCTCATCGCCATCCTGCTGCTCGCGCTGCTCGTCGTGCAGCTCGCGTGGTGGCAGCGCGAAACGGTCATGGTCTACTGGCCCGACTCGCAGTCGCTCTATCAGCAGGCGTGCGAGCAGCTCGGCTGCCGCGTGCTGCCGCCGCGCGACATCGACGGCCTGCTGGTCGAGCCGTCCGATCTGCGCCAGGTCGACAACGAGCCGCATCACCTCGAACTGAAAGTGCCGCTGCGCAACCGCTTCAACGTGGCGCTCGCGTACCCCGCGATCGAGCTGTCGCTGCTCGACCGGCAGAACAACATCGTCGTGCGGCGCGTGCTGTGGCCGCAGGACTACGTCACGCCCGGCACGTCCATCGAAGCCGGTCTGCCCGCACGCACCACGCAGACCATGATCGTGCGGCTCGACACGGGCGACGTGGTGGCGTCGAACTTCCGCATCGAGATTTTCTACCCCTGATTTCCGTCTGTGCGCGGGTGCACTGGCGTGCCCCGCGCGTTTCCCGGCGTCCCGCGTCGCGCGGGTGCGCCATTCACCACAACATGCATTCCCGGAGAGCACATCATGAGTCAAGTCACGCTAGGCGGTAACCCGATCGACGTCGCCGGCACCTTCCCGAGCGTCGGCCAGAAGGCCCCGGCGTTCTCGCTCGTCGGCAAGGATCTGAAGCCTGTCTCGCTCGCCGATTTCGCCGGCAAGCGCAAGGTGCTGAACATCGTGCCGAGCCTCGACACGCCGACCTGCGCCACCTCCACGCGCAAGTTCAACGAAGCCGCCGCCGGCCTGAACAACACGGCTGTCGTCGTGATCTCGGGCGACCTGCCGTTCGCCGCTGCGCGCTTCTGCACGACCGAAGGCATCGCCAACGTCGTCACCGCCTCGACCTTCCGCGGCCATGAATTCGCGCAAGCCTATGGCGTGGACGTGACGAGCGGCCCGCTCACCGGCCTGACCGCGCGCGCCGTCGTCGTGCTCGACGAAAACGACAACGTCCTGCACGCCGAGCGCGTCGGCGAAATCAAGAACGAACCGAACTACGACGCCGCACTCGCCGCGCTGAAGTAATCCGGCGGCGGCGCACACTCGCTCAGAGCCTGCTTGCTGATGCCAATGCGCAGGCCGGTGCGCCGCCCCTTCCCCTACCACGCCCTACAGGAATTTCCGCCTTGGCTACGCTGATCTGCGGCTCTCTCGCCTACGACAACATCATGACCTTCGAGGGTCGCTTTCGGGAGCACATCCTGCCCGAGCAGGTGCACATCCTGAACGTGAGCTTTCTGGTGCCGACGATGCGCCGCGAGTTCGGCGGCTGTGCCGGCAACATCGCGTACGCGCTGCATCTGCTCGGCGGCGACGCCCGCATCATGGCGACGCTCGGAGCCGCCGACGCACGCCCGTACCTCGAACGCCTCGACACGCTCGGCCTCTCGAAGGCGCACGTGCGCGTGCTGGAAGATACGTGGTCCGCGCAGGCGATGATCACGACCGACCTCGAGAACAACCAGATCACCGCGTTCCACCCGGGCGCGATGATGCAATCGCATTTGAACCGCGCCGACGAAGCGCCCGGCATCAAGCTCGGCATCGTCGCCCCGGACGGTTTTGACGGCATGGTCCAGCACGTCGAGCAGTTCGCGAAGGCCGGCGTCCCGTTTATCTTTGATCCGGGCCAGGGTCTGCCGCTCTTCGACGGCGCCTCTTTGCGCCGCGCGATTGAACTTGCGACCTACGTAGCGGTCAACGACTACGAAGCCAATCTTGTCAGCCATCGCACCGGCTGGTCGTACGACGAAATCGCCAGCCATGTCGACGCGCTGATCATCACGCGCGGCGAGCACGGCTCGCAGATCTACCACAGCGGCAAGATCGAGGAAATTCCTCCGGTCAAGGCCGCTCAGGTGCTCGATCCGACCGGCTGCGGCGACGCTTTCCGCGGCGGCCTGCTCTACGGCATCGAGAACGGCCTCGACTGGGCAACCACGGGGCGTCTCGCGAGCCTGATGGGCGCGCTCAAGATCGAGCATCTCGGTCCGCAAAACTATGCGCCCACGCGAGCGCAGATCAACGAACGGTTCAAGGAGGCATTCGGCTACGAACTGCCGAACTGAACGCGGGAGCCGCACACGAACGGCGCCCATTGGAGCTACGGGAATGAAAATAACAAGTCGTCTGATTGTTGCAGCCGTGCTCGCGGGGTCGCTCGCGATGTCGGGCTGCGCCTATAACAGCAGTTCCGCCGATGTCTACACGGCCTCGCAGGCGCAGCGCGAGCAATCGGTGCGCATGGCCACGGTCGAAAGCGTGCGCGCGGTAAAGATCAGCTCGAACAACGGCCAGCCTAGCGGCCTTGGCGCGATCGGTGGCGGGGCGCTCGGCGCGGTGGCCGGCAGCCAGATCGGCGGCGGCACGGGCTCGATCGTCACCGGCATCATCGGCGGCATTGCGGGCGCCGTGGCCGGCAACGCGGTCGAGAACGGGGTCGCCATGCGCGACGGCCTCGAGATCACGGTGCGCCTCGACAACGGCGACTACCGCGCCATCACGCAATCCGCGACCGGCGAAGTCTTCAACGCGGGCGACCGCGTGCGGCTGCTCTCGAGCGGCGGCGTGACGCGCGTCACGCACTAACGGTTTCCCCTGTACCGCAGCGGCGCCTCGCGCCGGATGCGGAACCTCAGGCGCATGTGCTCCCCTGTGCATGCGCCTTTTTTCACGCCCGCGCGCGGCATGAGCGTGACCTCGGCCCAACTATTACGAACTCCAGACGAAAAAAATCCCGCCGCGGACAACCCAGCGACGGGATCGGGATCGAGCCTGGCGCTCTATGCCGCCCGGCCCGGCCAACGAAGCGCGCGTACGACGTACCCTGCGCGCTTCGTCTCGGACTGCTTACGGACGGCTGCCGGTCGGGAACGGCCATGCTGCGGCCGGATTCAGGGCAGTCTTGACCGTTGCTGCGGGCGCGGACGGTTGCGCAGCAGGGGCAGCAGGTGCGGCAGCGGCCTTCGCAGGCGCCTTCTTGGCAGCCTTCTTGGCGGCAGCCTTCTTCGCAGGCGCAGCCTTCTTGGCGGCGGCTTTCTTCGCCGGCGCCTTCTTGGCTGCAACCTTCTTCGCAGCAACCTTCTTGGCCGCGGCCTTCTTCGCCGGCGCTGCCTTCTTCGCAGCATCCTTCTTCACGGCGACTTTCTTGGCTGCAACCTTCTTCGCTGCGGCCTTCTTCGCCGGCGCTGCCTTCTTCGCAGCAACCTTCTTCACGGCGACTTTCTTGGCTGCAACCTTCTTCGCTGCGGCCTTCTTCGCCGGTGCTGCCTTCTTCGCAGCAACCTTCTTCACGGCGACTTTCTTGGCTGCGACCTTCTTGACCGCGACCTTCTTCGCTGCGGCCTTCTTCGCCGGAGCTGCCTTCTTCGCTGCAACCTTCTTCACTGCGGCCTTCTTAGCCGCCGGTTTCTTCTTGGCAGTAGCCATTTTTTTCTCCTTCAGGTTCAGATGAGAGTCAGTTCAAACTACACCCTTCGTCAAAACCCGCTTCCCGCGAACGCTTCTCACGGCGCACGCTGCGAAGCGGGCTATTCATCGGCGTACGCTGATCCCGCGCGCTTACGCTAATGAATGCGGTAAGGCGCGCCGTGCCACGAGGCACAGCGCGCCAGGTCATTCCGGCGTCGGCTACCGACACCGGGCAACGTTCGTTGAAAGCGGCGGCCTCACGACACGCGAAGCCTGCGCGCTTTTCCGGGGGGAAGTTTGCCCATCCCTCTGAAGGGTTCGCAAAGTGCCTGTCACGTCGGTGAGCCAACCTGGCTCCGGGCATGCTTTGCATCAGGCGTTCCTGCTCCTAATCATCATGCCGGCCGAGGCGCCTGCACGGCGCCTCGCGGCAACCCCAAAAGACTTGCACCGCAGTGCGCCCGGGTTATTCCCAGGACAGCGCACCGCCCGTCTGATATTCGATCACGCGCGTCTCGAAGAAGTTGCGTTCCTTCTTCAAGTCGATCATCTCGCTCATCCACGGGAACGGATTCTCTTCGTTCGGGAACAGCTGATCGAGACCGATCTGCTGGCAACGGCGGTTGCAGATGAAGCGCAGATAGCTCTTGAACATCGATGCGTTCAGACCGAGCACGCCGCGAGGCATGGTGTCCTCGGCGTAGCGGTACTCGAGGTCGACCGCATGCTTGAACAGATCGGTGATCTCCGCACGGAACGCCGGGGTCCACAGGTGCGGGTTTTCAAGCTTGATCTGGTTGATGAGGTCGATGCCGAAGTTGCAGTGCATCGACTCGTCACGCAGGATGTACTGGTATTGCTCCGCGGCGCCGGTCATCTTGTTCTGGCGGCCAAGCGCGAGAATTTGCGTGAAGCCGACATAGAAGAACAGGCCTTCCATGATGCAGGCGAACACGATGAGCGACTTGAGCAGGCTCTGGTCGGCTTCGAGCGTGCCGGTCTTGAACGACGGATCAGTCAGCGTCTGGATGAACGGGATCAGGAACTCGTCCTTGTCGCGGATCGACTTGACCTCGTGGTACGCGTTGAAGATCTCGCTCTCGTCCAGACCCAGCGACTCGACGATGTACTGGTAGGCGTGCGTGTGGATCGCCTCTTCGAACGCCTGGCGCAGCAGGAACTGGCGGCATTCGGGCGCCGTGATGTGCCGGTAGGTGCCGAGCACGATGTTGTTCGCGGCGAGCGAGTCGGCGGTCACGAAGAAGCCGAGGTTGCGCTTGACGATGCGGCGCTCGTCCTCGGTCAGACCGTTCGGGTCCTTCCACAGGGCGATGTCGCGGGACATGTTGATTTCCTGCGGCATCCAGTGGTTCGCACAGCCCGCCAGGTATTTTTCCCAAGCCCACTTGTACTTGAACGGGACCAGCTGATTCACGTCGGTCTGGCCGTTGATGATGCGCTTGTCGGCGACATTCACGCGCGCTTCGGTCGAGACCGGCGCTTGCGGCGGCGGTGCGACGGCGAAGTCGCTGGCGAAGATGTTGGTCGCCGTGGAAGCCTGTAGAGCGGAACGCAGACCAAACTGCACCTCGGCAGCCTGGACAGCCTGACCCGCGGGGTTGCGCATTGCGTTTTGCTGCGCACCGCTCGACGGAGTTACGGCCGTGATCTCGTCATCCCAGTTGAGCATAAATGTCACCATCAATTTAGATCGGTTTGTACCATCTTTTCGTGAGCGATAAAAGGGTTCGCACACGAAAAATCCTGTTTTCGATTCGCGTTGCGACCTCGATACAACACTTTGTTATCGCATCGTGTCGATTGCATCGCGTGAGCACTGGGTAGAGAGCACTGATTCGTCGTGCTCACTTCGCATGTGCGAGGTGCTGCGAAGGTCTTCGCGACATCGAGAGCGTGTGTGAAAGACGGTGTTCGCCGCGCGCTTTTCGCTCGCGCTGCGAGTGCGTTTTCACTCGCCGCTCACTGCCTGCCGCGCGCGGCGCTGGAAGCTCGCGCGGCCTTGAGTCTTGTCCCTGCGAGAAACTCCAGGGATTCCTTCCTGTTGCCTCTTTCGCGTACTGCAACGCGCGTGGTGCGAGTTGCCGGGAGAGTCGGCGCGCATTGCGCGCGCCTCGTTCGCTGTTACATCTCGCTACGACTGCTTCGACTACTGTTTACTACGGATGCTTCGGTCCTCGCATGATGCGAGCGGCGTTGCACCGCACGCATCATGCGTAGCCAGCTTTACTGGCAAGCCTCGCACTCTTCGAAGCCGGGGTCGCCCGGGCGCATCATGCACACCGGACCATCGGCTTCCGGCGCCGCTTCAACCGCGGCTTGCGGTGCGGCCTGCATCGTGGTCGACCCTGCTGCACCGCCGAATGCGCCGCCCGTTGCACCGCCGAACGCGCCGCCTGCATTGCCGCCGCCTTCGCCGCCCGTCGGCACGGCGTTGAGCGCGCCGTGCGCAACCGTCGACTTCTCGACGTGCGTCGCCCCCATCGTGCGCAGGTAGTACGTGGTCTTCAGACCGCGCACCCATGCGAGCTTGTAGATCTCGTCGAGCTTCTTGCCCGATGCGCCCGCCATGAAGATGTTCAGCGACTGCGCCTGATCGATCCATTTCTGACGACGCGATGCGGCTTCGACGAGCCACGTCGGGTCGACTTCGAACGCCGTTGCATACACAGCGCGTAGATCGGCCGGCACGCGGTCGATGCGCGAGAGCATGCCGTCGAAGTACTTCAGGTCGGCGACCATGACTTCGTCCCACAGGCCGCGCGCCTTCAGGTCGCGCACCAGGTAGTCGTTCACCACCGTGAATTCGCCCGAGAGGTTCGACTTCACGTAGAGGTTCTGGAACGTCGGCTCGATGCAAGGCGAAACGCCGATGATGTTCGAGATGGTCGCGGTCGGGGCGATCGCGATGCAGTTCGAATTGCGCATGCCGTGCGTCGCGATGCGCTCGCGCAGCGACGTCCAGTCCATCGACTCGCTCGAGTCGACTTCGACGTAGCCGCCGCGTGCTTCGGCGAGCAGCTTGAGCGTGTCCTGCGGGAGGATGCCGCGATCCCACAGCGAGCCGCGGTAGGTCGAGTAGCGGCCGCGCTCGGCTGCCAGCTCCGTCGACGCCCAGTACGCGTAGTAGCAGACGGCTTCCATCGAGCGGTCGGCGAACTCCACGGCTTCCTGCGAAGCAAACGGCGTGCGCAGAACGTGCAGGCAGTCCTGGAAGCCCATGATGCCCATGCCCACCGGACGGTGCTTCAGGTTCGAGTTGCGCGCCTTCGACACCGCGTAGTAGTTGATGTCGATGACGTTGTCGAGCATGCGCATCGCCACGCTGATGGTGCGCTTGAGCTTGTCGTGGTCGAGCGCGAAGGTGCCGTCGGCCTGCTCCACCATGTGCGCGACCAGGTTCACCGAGCCCAGGTTACACACGGCGATTTCGCTGTCGCTGGTGTTCAGCGTGATTTCCGTGCACAGGTTCGACGAGTGGACGACGCCCACGTGCTGCTGCGGCGAACGGATGTTGCACGGATCCTTGAACGTGATCCACGGGTGACCCGTTTCGAACAGCATGCCGAGCATCTTGCGCCACAGCTGCGCGGCCGGCAGCTTCTTGAACAGCTTGATCTCGCCGCGCGCGACCTTCTCTTCGTAAGCCGTGTAAGCCTGTTCGAACTCGGCGCCGAACTTGTCGTGCAGATCCGGGCAGGTCGAGGGCGAGAACAGCGTCCAGTCGCCGCCTTCCATCACGCGCTTCATGAACAGGTCGGGAATCCAGTTCGCCGTGTTCATGTCGTGGGTGCGGCGACGGTCGTCGCCCGTGTTCTTGCGCAGCTCGAGGAATTCTTCGATGTCGAGGTGCCACGATTCCAGGTAGGCGCACACCGCGCCCTTGCGCTTGCCGCCCTGGTTCACGGCGACCGCCGTGTCGTTCACGACCTTCAGGAACGGCACGACGCCTTGCGACTTGCCGTTGGTGCCCTTGATGTGCGAACCGAGCGCGCGCACGCGCGTCCAGTCGTTGCCCAGACCGCCGGCGAACTTCGAGAGCAGCGCGTTGTCCTTGAGCGCTTCGTAGATGCCGTCGAGGTCGTCGGCCACCGTCGTGAGGTAGCACGACGAGAGCTGCGAGCGGTGCGTGCCCGAGTTGAACAGCGTGGGCGTGGACGACATGAAGTCGAACGACGAGAGCACGTTGTAGAACTCGATCGCGCGCGCTTCGCGGTCGATCTCGTTGAGCGAGAGGCCCATCGCGACGCGCATGAAGAATGCCTGGGGCATTTCGATGCGCGTGCCGCCGACATGCAGGAAGTAGCGGTCGTACAGCGTCTGCAGGCCGAGGTAGCCGAACTGCAGGTCGCGGCCCGCGTCGAGCGCGTTGCCCAGACGCTTGAGGTCGAACTGCTGGAGCTTGTCGTCGAGCAGGCCCGCTTCCACGCCGCGCTTGATGAACTGCGGGAAGTAGTCGGCGTAACGCACGGCCATTTCGGCTTGCGTCACTTCCTCTTCGAGAATTTCGCGACGGATCGTATGCAGCAGGATGCGCGAGGTCACCTGGCTGTACGCCGGGTCCTTTTCGATCATCGTGCGCGCAGCGAGGATGGCCGAGTCGTAGACCTGGCTCATCGGCACGCCGTCGTACAGATTCTTGACCGTTTCCGCGACGATCGGCTCTGCGTTGACCGCGTCGCCGAGACCGTCGCACGACGAGTCGATCAGCGCGCGCAGCGCCTGCATGTCGAGCGGGCGCGTCACGCCGTTGTCCGTGACGTTGATGCCGGGCGCTGCGCTCGCCGCCGTTTCCGGCGCGTTGGCGCGCTCCTGGTTGCGCTTCTCGCGATACAGCACGTAGGCGCGCGCGACGTTGTGCTCGCCGCCTCGCATCAGCGCGAGTTCGACCTGATCCTGGATGTCTTCGATGTGGAACGTGCCGCCGTTCGGACGGCTGCGCACGAGTGCGCGCACGACGTTCTGCGTGAGCTGTTCGACGAGTTCGCGAATGCGCGCCGAAGCCGCGCCCTGGCCGCCGTTCACGGCGAGGAAGGCCTTCGTCATCGCGATCGCGACTTTCGAAGGTTCGAACGACACCACGCTACCGTTGCGGCGAATCACCTTGTGGTCGGCGAACTGCTGCGCGCTCGTCTGGCCGTCTTGCGGTTGGCCACCCAGCGTGTGCGCGGCGGGCGCGCCTTCATACCGGGTCGAGACGTTATCGGTCGTTTGCATGTGCAAAGCTCCTGGGTCCTGGAAAGGTGCGAAGAGAGTTCGCGGATTAAGACGGACGCCGACGTCGTGCCCCCGTGTGCACGCTCGATCGGGCAGAGAAAAAAGTCCAGCCTGGCGAGGCTGCCGGATGCGACAAGGCAGATGAATCACGGACTGCTTCGGTCTTCATCGTGGATGTCGCGATCATTGGCTGTACCTTCTCTCTCGACTACAGCCGGTGCGCCGGTTCTCTCGGCCGACGGCACCGTACAAAGTTTCTGTTTTTTCTATGCTGGTAACGCGCGCGGCGCCTTGCGAGTGAAGCGGGGCGCCGCGGTACAACACAACATATGGTGTGAAGCCTTGTTTCGGGTACCAAGTATAGTGGAAGAAACAGTACGATCAAATGGCTTTTTTTGCTGGTCCCATCTTGACAAGGCCACAAGCCAAGCAGCGCGGGGCCTGGCGGCGAATGCCCCTGTGAGTGGTCTGCGAGGTGCGCGCGAAGACCCTGCGTTTGCGCGCGAGCGGTGCTTATTTCTTGTGCAGCCGGAGAGGGCTCAGCAGGCGATCGAGCGTGTCACGACGACGCGTTCGGCGCGCCGTGCCCCTGGATATAGGGGAAGCTGGCATCGGCGAGCTGCGTATCGTGTTTGAGGCGCGCCCAGTCGAAGTGCGGGCCGGGATCGGTCTTGCGTCCAGGCGCGATGTCCGAATGGCCCGCCAGCGCCTCGATCGGATAGTGCGCGACGAGCGCCCTCACGAGCGCGGCGAGCGTGGCGTACTGCGGCGCCTCGAAGGCCGTCGTGTCGCTGCCCTCCAGCTCGATGCCGATGGCGAAATCGTTGCAGCGCTCGCGCCCGAAGAAGCTCGACGCGCCCGCGTGCCACGCGCGCTCGTCGCACGAGACGAACTGCTCGAGCGCGCCATCACGATGAATGACGAAGTGCGCCGAGACGCGCACGCCGCGCAGGTTGGCGTCGAAGTACGGATGCGCGTCGCAGTCGAGGCGGTTGAGAAAGAGATCGGCGATCTCGGGGCCGCCGAAGACGTTGGGCGGCAGGCTGATGTTGTGGACGACGATGAGCGTCGGCACGGCGCCTTGCGGGCGGGCCTCGAAGTTGGGCGAAGGCAGGCGGCGCGCGCCGGACACCCAGCCCTGCGTATCGACTGCGTACGCGCGCGATCCTGGCGATGCAGCAGCGCTCATCGTGCGGGGCGATCCTGGGCCGTGGTGCGCGCGTCGTACGCGCGCGCGTGCTCCGAACTGCAGAACGAGCGCGTGCCGATATTCACCGATTCACTGCGCGGCGCATGCACACCGCACTCGGCGCAGCGCACCATCGGCTCGGGCAGCGCGGCCTTGCCGTTCGCGCTCGCGCCGCCATTGCCGCTGCGCGCGGCGCCCTGCCCCGGCTGCGCGCCCTGCCCCGGTTGCGCACCGGCACGCGTTTGCGTCTGCGCACGGCGCAGCGCCTTGACGAACCACTGTCCGACCACGAACAGCAGGACGAGGAGAAGAATCTGTCTCATCGGAACACGCGACTCATACGACTCAAACCACGGGGCGGTGCAGCAGCACCTCGAAGACGAAACGGCTGCCCACATAAGCGAGCAGCAAGGCGATGAACGATGCGATTACCCAGCGCAGCGCAGCGCGGCCGCGCCAGCCGGAAATCTTGCGCGCGGTGAGCAGCGCGCCGAACATCAGCCACGAAAGGATCGCGAAGACGGTCTTGTGATCGAGCGAAAGCGGCCGGTCGATCAACTGCTCGCTGAACACGATGCCCGAGACGAGCGTGGCCGTGAGCAGCACGAAGCCCGCGCCGATCAGGCGGAACAGCAGCTTTTCCATGGTGAGGAGCGGCGGCAGCGTCTCGATCCAGTTCGAGAGCCAGCCGCCGCCGCGATTGCTCGCGTTGCGCTGGAAGCCGGCGCCCTTCAGGGCATGCAGCCGGCGCTCGACGGCGAGCATCAGCACCGCATGCAACGCGGCGATCGCAAAGAGCCCGTAGGCAATGTTCGCGATGACGAAGTGCAGCTTGAACATCGGCGCGGCCGCATAGGGCAGCACGCGCACGCCGCCGAACACGAACGGCAGAATCGACGCGACGGCCGCCAACGGCAGCAGCAACAGGCGCAGGCCGTCGAGCGCAAAGAAAAAGCTCTCGATCCAGTAGATGCCCGCGCCGAGCCAGAACATGGCCGACAACGCGAAGGCGAAGCCGAACACCATTTCGTTGGCGGGGAAGATCGTCATGTGCAGGAGCACGCCGTGCGCGGCGAGCGCGACGAAGAGCAGCGCACGCGAAAGCGGGCCGAAGGTCCGCGCGCGCAGGGCGTCGCCGCCCGCGCCGAGCGTCACCGGAACGGGCGGCACGCTGCCGAGCAGCGGCGCGGTGCCCGCGCGGCGCAGCGCACGCCAGTCGGCGGCGCACAATCCGCCGTACAGGAGCACGGTGAGGGCATACAGTACAATATCCATGTTCGAAGTTTACTATAGGCCCCCTGGCCGCGCGCTCACCTAACGAATCGGCGACGAAACGCGGCGCATTCCCGTTTTGCGCGCGCGGGCCGGGCCGCACTGCTCACCGCCTCCCCATGCTCGACAATCTCACTCAACGGATGGCGCGCGTCGTCAAGACGCTGCGCGGCGAAGCCCGGCTGACCGAAGCCAATACGCAGGAAATGCTGCGCGAGGTGCGTCTCGCCCTGCTCGAAGCGGACGTGGCGCTGCCCGTCGTGCGCGAATTCATCGCCAAGGTGAAGGAGAAGGCGCTCGGCGAGGAAGTGATCTCCAGCCTCTCGCCGGGCCAGGCGCTCGTCGGCGTGGTGCAGCGCGAGCTGACCGCCGTGATCGGCGGCGACTACGAAGGCCGCGCCGCCGAACTCGATCTCGCCGTCACGCCGCCTGCCGTCATCCTCATGGCGGGCCTGCAGGGCGCCGGTAAAACCACCACCACCGGCAAGCTCGCCAAGCTCCTGCGCGAGAAGTACAAGAAGAAGGTCCTCACCGTTTCGTGCGACGTCTACCGCCCTGCCGCTATCGCGCAGTTGAAGACGGTGACGGAACAGGTCGGCGCCGACTTCTTCCCCTCGCAGCCGGACCAGAAGCCGGTCGAGATCGCCGCCGCGGCGGTCGACTGGGCGAGGCGCCACTATCACGACGTGCTGCTCGTCGACACGGCCGGCCGCCTCGGTATCGACGAGGCGATGATGAACGAGATCACCGCGCTGCACGCCTCGCTCAAGCCCGCCGAAACGCTCTTCGTGGTCGACGCCATGCTCGGCCAGGACGCGGTCAACACCGCGAAGGCGTTCAACGACGCCCTGCCGCTCACCGGCGTCGTGCTCACCAAGCTCGACGGCGACTCGCGCGGCGGCGCGGCACTCTCCGTGCGTCACATCACGGGCAAGCCGATCAAGTTCGTCGGCGTCGCGGAAAAGCTCGACGGCCTCGAGGTGTTCCACCCGGACCGCATGGCGAACCGTATTCTCGGCATGGGCGACATTCTCGCGCTCGTCGAGGAAGCGCAGCGCGGCGTGGACGTCCAGGCCGCGCAAAAGCTCGCCGACAAGGTCAAGAAAGGCGGCGACTTCGACCTCAACGACTTCCGCGCGCAACTCTCGCAGATGAAGAGCATGGGCGGCCTGTCGTCGCTCATGGACAAGCTGCCCGCGCAGTTCCAGCAGGCTGCCTCGGGCGCCAACATGGGCCAGGCCGAGAAGCAGATGCGCCGCATGGAAGGCATCATCAACTCGATGACGCCCGCCGAGCGCGCCAAGCCCGAGCTCATCAAGGCCACGCGCAAGCGCCGCATTGCGGCGGGCGCGGGCGTGCAGGTTCAGGAAGTCAACCGCATGCTCAACCAGTACGAGCAGATGCGCACCATGATGAAGAAGCTCAAGGGCGGCAATCTGCAGAAGATGATGCGCGGCATGAAGGGCATGATGCCCGGCATGCGCTGATCCTGCGGGCCGCGCGCGCGGCGCACATCGCGCGCACGGCGGCCCCACTCGACGCGGCGCGCGACGGACCAAATGCGCGGGTTTATGCTGTAGCGCGCGCCGTCGTTATTTTCCACACTTCATTAGCTACAGCTACCTTCCCGCCAGAGTCATGAATCGCGAAGAAGCCCTGCACATTTTCCGCCACTCCGAAGAGATCGTTTCGGAGGGCGACGTCAATGCGTCGATCGGCCGGATGGCCGAAGCCATCCGCGCCGAGATCAGCGAGGACTTCCCGCTCGTGCTGTCGGTGATGGGCGGCGCCGCCGTTTTCACCGGCATGCTGCTGCCGCACCTCGACTTCCCGCTCGAGTTCGACTACATCCACCTCACGCGCTACCGCAACGCGATCAAGGGCAGCGCCGAGATGCAGTGGCGCGTGGCGCCGCGCGAGTCGGTGAAGGACCGTGTGGTGCTCGTGCTCGACGACATCCTCGACGAAGGCGAGACCATGGCCGCGATTCGCGACCGCATCATCGACATGGGCGCGAAGCGTTTCCTGTCGGCCGTGCTGTGCGAGAAGACGCTCACGAAGGCCAAGCCGCTGCATCCCGACTACTGCGGTTTTTCGGTGCCGGATCGCTACGTGTTCGGCTGCGGCATGGACGCCAGGGGTTACTGGCGCAATCTGCCGACCATCCGCGCGCTGACCGAAGGCGCGTGAAGCGCGCGTCGAAGGTCCGACGCCCATGAAAAAAGCAGCCCGCGGGCTGCTTTTTTGTTGCCTGCGACACGCGCTGCACGCGGCATCAGAGGTGATGCACGAAGGTGGCGATCCCCGCGAGGATCATCTCCACCGATATCGCCACGAGCACGAGGCCCATCAGCCGCTCGAAGGCCGTCACCACGCGCTCGCCGAGCCACTGCTGGATGCGCTCCGCCATCACCAGCACGACCGCGCAGATCACCATCGTCACGACGAGCGCGGCCACCCATTCATAGAGTTTGCCGGGCGCCTGCGAGGTGAGCAGCATGACCGTGGCGAGCGCCGAGGGCCCCGCCAGCGCGGGAATGGCGAGCGGCACGATGAGCGGCTCGCCGCCCTTGTCGCCGCTGCCGAACGGGCCGCCGGGATGCGGAAAGATCATGCGCAGCGCGATCAGGAACAGCACGATGCCGCCGCCGATGCGCAGCGAGGTATCGGTGAGCCCCATCATGCGCAGGAAGCTGTTGCCGGCGACCATGAAGATCAGCAGGATCACGAACGCAATCGCGACCTCGCGCAGGATCACGACCGCGCGCCGCTGCTTGGCAACGCCGCGCAGGCAGCTGATGAAGAGCGGAATATTCCCTAGCGGGTCGGTGATGAGGAGCAGCAGGACCGTAGCGGACAGAAAACTGTACTCCACGCTCGCAGCGCTCCTTTAACCGGGATGGATCGTCGTTAAACCGCGAGTGCCGCGCGGATCTTCTGCGCCACCGTCTGCGCGGCCTCATCGGCTGCCAGCAGCGTCGCTTCGGTATCGCGGCGGCCCTGGTACTCGATCTTGCCGTCCTTCAGGCCGCGCTCGCCGATCACGAGACGATGCGGCACGCCGATCAGCTCCCAGTCGGCGAACATCACGCCCGGGCGCTCGCCGCGGTCGTCGAGAATCACGTCCACGCCCGCTTCGAGCAGTTCGTTGTAGACGCGCTCGGCGTGCTCGCGCACGAGCTCGCTGCGGTCCATGCCCATCGGACACACGACGACCTGGAAAGGCGCGATCGACTCAGGCCAGATGATGCCCTTCTCGTCGAAGTTCTGCTCGATGGCTGCACCGAGGATACGCGTGACGCCAATGCCGTAGCAGCCCATTTGCATCGGCGCAGGCTTGCCGTTCTCGGCGAGGAACGTGGCGTTCATCGCTTCCGAGTACTTCGTGCCGAGCTGGAACACGTGGCCCACTTCGATGCCGCGGCAGATATCGATCACACCATTGCCGTCCGGCGAGGGATCGCCCTTCTTCACGTTGCGGATGTCGGCGACGACCGGCTCGGGCAGGTCGCGGCCCCAGTTCACGCCCGTGGTGTGGAAATCGACTTCGTTCGTGCCGACCACGAAATCGCTCATGTTCGCGACCGTGCGATCGGCGATCACCTTGACCGGCTTCTTCGTGCCCAGCGGACCGAGGTAGCCCGGCGGCGTGCCGAACCATTCGACGATTTCCGCTTCGGTCGCGAAGCGGAAGCCGCTCAGGCCTTCGAGCTTGCCGACCTTGATCTCGTTCAGATCGTGATCGCCGCGCAGCATCAGCAGCCAGATCGTGGGCTCGGCGCCTTCGTTGTCCGTCGCGAGGATGATCGACTTGATGGTGCTTTCGAGCGGGATGCCGAGCAGCTCGGCGACGGCCTCGCACTTGGCCGCGCCCGGCGTGGGCGTTTTCGTGAGCACCTGGGTGGGCGCGCCGCGCTGAGCGATGAGCGGCAGCGCTTCGGCGGCTTCGACGTTGGCCGCGAAGTCCGAGCTCGGGCAGTAGGCGATGTCGTCCTCGCCCGTTTCCGCGATCACGTGGAATTCGTGCGAGCCGCTGCCGCCGATCGAGCCGTTGTCGGCCGCGACTGCGCGGAACTGCAGGCCGAGACGCGTAAAGATGCGCACGTAAGCGTCGTACATCTTCTGGTACGAGAGCTTGAGACCTTCGACGTCCTTATCGAACGAGTACGCGTCCTTCATGATGAATTCGCGCCCGCGCATCACGCCGAAACGGGGACGGATTTCGTCGCGGAACTTCGTCTGCACCTGATAGAAGTTCACCGGCAGCTGGCGATAGCTCTTGATCTGGCCGCGCGCGATGTCGGTGACGACCTCTTCGTGCGTCGGGCCCATCACGAAGTCGCTCTGCTTGCGATCCTTGAAGCGCAGCAGTTCCGGCCCGTATTGTTCCCAGCGCCCCGATTCCTGCCACAGCTCGGCCGGCTGCACGGCCGGCATGAGCAGTTCGATGGCGCCGGCGCGGTTCATTTCTTCGCGCACGATCTGCTCGACCTTGCGGATCGAACGCAGGCCAATCGGCAGATAGTTGTAAATGCCGCCAGCGATGCGACGGATCATGCCCGCGCGAACCATCAGCTTGTGGCTGACGATTTCCGCGTCAGCGGGCGCTTCCTTCAGGGTGCCGATAAAGAAACGGGAGGCTTTCATTCAAATTATCCAAAAGCGGCGGCCCGGTGCAGACCGCCCGAAGAAGTGACCAACGGAGGAGTTCACGAACCCGCCATTATGACAACGTGCCGCGTGCCGCGCCGATGACGCGGGCCAGATGCCAGACCGATCGCGCCCCGAGACGGTTTTGCGCGGCCGCGGCCATTCGCTCGACTTTCCGGACGGCGGGTCACGGACGGCGGGTGCGTGAGGGCCGTTATCTGTTTATAATCAAAGCAATTTTAAAGGATTCGAAGGTGGTTGTATGCTGGATCGTGAGGGGTTTCGCCCGAACGTCGGCATCATCCTCTTGAACGCGCGGAACGAGGTGTTTTGGGGCAAGCGGGTTCGCGAACATTCCTGGCAGTTTCCGCAAGGGGGCATCAAGTATGGTGAAACCCCCATGCAGGCAATGTTTCGGGAGTTGCACGAAGAAACCGGTTTGCATCCGGAGCACGTCAAGATCGTCGGTCGCACACGCGACTGGTTGCGTTATGAGGTGCCGGACAAGTTCATCAAGCGCGAAGTGCGCGGCCATTATCGCGGCCAGAAACAGATCTGGTTTCTGCTGCGTATGGTCGGGCGCGACTGCGATATCTGCCTGCGGGCAACGGAGCATCCCGAGTTCGATGCGTGGCGCTGGAATGAATACTGGGTGCCGCTCGAAGCGGTCATCGAGTTCAAGCGCGACGTCTATCAGCTCGCGCTGACCGAGCTCTCGCGCTTCCTGCGCCGGCCCGCGCCGCGTCAGGAGCGTCTGGGCGTGCAGGCTCACGAGGTGCGCTACCCGCGCATCGTGACGTCGGCGCACGCAGACGCGGTGCACGCCGAGCCGTATGAGGCCGCAGCGGAAGGCATGGCCGAACGTACGCCGCGTACGCCGATCGAAAGCGATTGCGCGTCGGCGCAGAGTATCATCGAGGCTGCGCAGGACGAGCAGGATCAAGGGGCTTGAGCCAACGCAAAGAACGCCCGAACCGGCGGGGCCCGGCGCATCACGCGTCGGGCCCCGCCGGTTCGCATTCGCGGCGCAGTTCGTTCGTAACGCGCGCCCGTGCTTCGAGGAAAACCAATTTGAAACGATTTGCTCTTGCTGCGGCATGCGCCGCAGGCGGTGTGCTGCTTGTGTCAGGACTGGCCGCGTGCTCCAGTTCCGGTCCCACGAACAAGGACGACAGCGCGTTCGTCTACCTTCTGGACCGCAAGGGCGAATGGCAGGAAAACAAGCTCGAAGGCCTGCCGCCACTGCCGCAGGCCGGCGCGACGCTGCTGCCGTTCGACGTCTCGAACAACTCGCCGCTCAAGTTCGCGATCGACCCCGCATCGCTCACGGTCGGCACGGATGGCGTCGTGCGCTACACGATCGTCATCACGAGCCCGAGCGGCGCGCGTAACGTGAACTACGAAGGGATTCGCTGCGACACCTACGAGTGGCGCCTCTACGCGAGCCTCGATGCCGATCACAACGGCTGGGACCAGACCGTCGCGAACAACTGGTCGCGTATCGAGAACGGCACGCTCAACGCGTACCAGTCGAGGCTCTATCAGGACTACTTCTGTGCCAACAAGATGCCGATCGCGAAGGCGTCGACCCTTATCGAGAACCTGCGCTACGGCCGCACGCAGTCGACGCTGGTGCGTTAACTGCCTTTGAAGGGCATGGAAGAGCCGCTGCGGCCTTTGGCCACAGCGGCTTTTTTGACTTCTGGTGAGGCGATGCGCGGCTGGCCGGGAACGGCCGTCAAACCAGCACGAGATTGTCGCGGTGGATCAGCTCCGGCTCGAGCATATAGCCGAGGATGCCCTCGATCTCGCCGCTCGGATGACGCTGGATCAGCTTCGTTTCCGCGCTGCTGTAGTTGGTGAGCCCGCGCGCCACTTCCACGCCCGCGCCGTTCAGGCAAGCGATCACCTCGCCGCGCGCGAACGCGCCCTGCACGCCGGTCACGCCGATGGGCAGCAGGCTCTTGCCGTCTGCCGTGAGCTTCTGCACCGCGCCGTCGTCGATCACGACGTGGCCGCGCACCTGCAGGTGGTCGGCCATCCACTGCTTGCGCGCCGCCATGCGCGCCGTACGTGCGATGAGCTGCGTGCCGATCGCCTCGCCCGCGGCCAGACGCACGAGCACCTGCGCTTCGCGCCCGCTCGCGATCACCGTGTTGGCGCCGCTATGCGCGGCGCGCTTGGCCGCGAGGATCTTGGTGAGCATGCCGCCGCGGCCGATGCTCGAGCCCGCGCCGCCCGCCATCGCCTCGAGTTCCGGCTTGCCTGCGTCGGCTTCCTGCACGAGCGTCGCGCCCGGATCCTTGCGCGGATCGGCCGTATAAAGCCCGCTCTGGTCGGTGAGGATGATGAGCGCATCGCCTTCGATCAGGTTCGCAACGAGCGCGCCGAGCGTGTCGTTGTCGCCGAACTTGATTTCGTCGGTGACCACGGTGTCGTTCTCGTTGATGATCGGCACGACGCCGAGGCGCAGCAGCGTGAGCAAGGTGGAACGCGCATTGAGATAGCGTTCGCGGTCAGCCAGGTCGGCATGCGTGAGCAGGATCTGCGCAGTGCGGATGTCGTGCTCGGCAAAGCGGCTCTCGTAGACCTGGGCGAGCCCCATCTGCCCGACTGCGGCGGCAGCCTGAAGCTCGTCGATCTCGCGCGGCCGCTTCGTCCAGCCGAGCCGTTGCATGCCTTCGGCGATCGCGCCCGAACTCACGAGCACGACTTCCTTGCCCTGCGCACGCAGCGCCGCGATCTGCGCGGCCCAGCGGCCGATTGCCGCATGGTCGAGCCCGCGACCGTCGTTGGTGACGAGGCTCGAACCGACTTTCACTACCAGACGCCGCGAATCGGCGATGACGGAACGCATGCTGCGCGGTCTCCCAAATGACTGATGACGCGTGAAGTTTCCCTGGCGCGGCGTGCGCGGCTCGCGCGCCGGCCGGTGCGGCGAATTACTCCTGCGGCTGCTCCGCGTTCCCGCCTTTGCGCTCACGGAAGCGCACGTCCGAGGCGAGGTCTTCGGCTTCGGCAGCACGGCGCGCGTCCGAGTGCGCGGAGACGTAGTCGTACACCGCGTAACACAGGTTTTCGCAGCCCTGCCCCGTGAGCGCGGAAATCTCGAACACGGGACCGTCCCACTCGAAGCGCTTCACGAAGTCCGCAATGCGCGCGGCGCGCTCATCCTCCGGCACCATGTCGAGCTTGTTCAGCACGAGCCAGCGCGGCTTGTCATAGAGCGTCTCGTCGTACTTGCGCAGTTCGCCGACGATCGCCTTCGCTTCGGCAACCGGATCGACGCTTTCGTCGAACGGCGCGAGGTCGACCAGATGCAGCAGCAGGTTCGTGCGCTGCAGATGGCGCAGGAACTGGTGGCCGAGGCCCGCGCCTTCGGCGGCGCCTTCGATCAGGCCCGGAATATCGGCGATCACGAAGCTCTTGCTCGGCCCCACACGCACCACGCCCAGATTCGGCGCGAGCGTCGTGAACGGGTAGTCGGCGATCTTGGGCTTCGCGTTCGACACCGAGGCGATGAACGTGGACTTGCCCGCGTTCGGCATGCCGAGCAGGCCGACGTCGGCCAGCACCTTCAGTTCCAGCTTGAGCATGCGGCGCTCGCCGGGCTTGCCGTCGGTCTTCTGACGCGGCGCGCGGTTCGTGGACGACTTGAAATGCAGGTTGCCGAGGCCACCCGCGCCGCCCTTCGCGACCATCACCTGCTGCTCGTGCTCGGTCAGGTCGGCGATCAGTTCGCCCGTGTCCTGGTCGGTGATGACCGTGCCCACCGGCATACGCAGCGTGATGTCGTCGCCGCCCTTGCCGTAGCAGTCGGAGCCGCGGCCGTTCTCGCCGTTGCGCGCCTGGTGCTTCTTCGTGTAGCGGTAGTCGATGAGGGTGTTGATGTTGCGGTCGCCGACGGCGTAGACGCTGCCGCCGCGCCCGCCGTCACCGCCGTCCGGCCCGCCGAACGGGACGAACTTCTCGCGTCGCATCGACGCGCTGCCATCGCCCCCATCGCCGGCGATGACTTCGATCTTCGCTTCGTCAATGAACTTCATGAGTTACTCCGTCCCGTGGATATCGATATTTTGCCCGCCATGGCCGAAACTGGCCAACAACGCACCGCAAGCCGACGGAAGCCCGTTACGACCCCGAAAGACTGAGGATAAATAAAAAGGCCCCGCAAACTTCGCGGGGCCTTCCTTGCGTCGCGTGCAGCCCGCTCGCGAGCGGTCTAAAGCTCAGGCCGCTGCCGGGACGACGTTGACCGTGTGCTTGTTGGCTGCGCCCTTGGTCGTGAACGAGACATGGCCGTCGACCAGCGCGTAGAGCGTGTGGTCCTTGCCGATGCCGACGTTGTTGCCCGGGTGCATGCGCGTGCCGCGCTGGCGAACGATGATGCCGCCGGCGAGGATGGCCTGGCCGCCGTACACCTTCACACCAAGTCGTTTCGACTCTGAGTCGCGGCCGTTACGTGACGACCCGCCTGCCTTTTTGTGTGCCATTTGTTTGCTCCTTTACCTGCGTGCGCTTACGCGTTGATCGCGTCGATGCGCAGTTCGGTGTAGTTCTGGCGGTGGCCGCCATGCTTCTGGTAGTGCTTCCGGCGACGCATCTTGAAGATGGTCACTTTGGCATGCCGACCTTGCGACACAACGGTGGCCTTGACGGAAGCCCCACTCACCAGCGGCGTACCGAACTTAATCGATTCGCCTTCGCCCACTGCGAGAACCTGGTCGAGCGTGATTTCTGCGTCAATGTCAGCCGGTATCTGTTCTACTTTAAGTTTTTCGCCAACGGCAACCTTGTACTGCTTGCCGCCGGTTTTTATGACCGCGTACATTGAGAACCTCACTCTTCAATAATTTCGGGACACACTGCGCGCCCGAAACCTTAGATTATACATAGAGTTAGCTGCGCGGTCAAAAGGTGTGCACGTCCGTTGCGCGCGTACGCGCGCGGGATTTGGGGCCCGTCAGACGGGCTCCAGGGCTATCCGCGCGGCATAGCGCCAGCATCCATGCGCCCGTCCGGGCCGCGAGAAAATAGAGGGAGCCATCGGCAGGACGGTAGCGGAGCGTCCGGCATGTAGTCGATTCGCCTTATAATCCGCGGCACTACCCCTATTTGCCATCATGTCGTCCACCGCCACCCCATCCCCCAGCGCAGCCACCCTGCTTGCCCCCATTGCCAGTGACATGGAGCAGGTGAATCGTGTCATCCGGCAGAGCCTGGCGTCCGAGGTGATGCTGATCAACCAGATCTCCGAGTACATCATCGGCGCGGGCGGCAAGCGGCTGCGTCCGGCGCTCCTGCTGATGGTGGCCGGCGCGCTCGGCGACCACGGCACGGAGCGCCATGTGCTCGCGGCGGTCGTCGAGTTCATTCACACGGCCACGCTCCTGCACGACGACGTCGTCGACGAATCGGACCTGCGGCGCGGCCGCCAGACGGCCAACGCGCTGTTCGGCAACGCCGCCAGCGTGCTCGTAGGCGATTACCTGTACTCGCGCTCGTTCGAGATGATGGTGGGCGTCGGCAAGATGCGCGTGATGGAAATCCTGTCCGCCGCCACGACGATCATCTCCGAGGGTGAAGTCCTGCAGCTGCTGAACATGCACGACGCCGACGTGGACACCGACCGCTACATGCAGGTGATCCGCTACAAGACCGCCAAGCTTTTCGAAGCCGCGGCACAGCTCGGCGCGGTGCTTTCGGGGGCGGATGCGCGCACCGAGGAAGCCGCGGCCGAATACGGGCGGCGCATCGGCACGGCATTCCAGATCATGGACGACTGGCTCGACTACACGGGCACGCCTGAATCGATGGGCAAGAACGCGGGCGACGACCTGCGCGAAGGCAAGCCCACGCTGCCGCTCATCTGGCTGATCGAGCACGGCACGGCCGCGGAAGCCGCACTTGCACGCGAAGCGATCGAGCAAGGCGGCACGACGCGCTTCGACGAAATCTTCGCGGCAATCACGCGCTCGGGCGCGCTCGAGCACACGCTGCAATGCGCGCGCACCGAGGCTCAGGCCGCCGCCGATGCGATTTCGGCGTTCCCCCCTTCCATTTACAAAGATAGCCTGCTAGAATTATGTTCTTACTCGACGACGCGCCAGTCTTGAAACAGACGAAGCGGGTTGTGGAGTCCAGCAGTAAATTCGGGGTGTAGCTTAGCCTGGTAGAGCGCTACGTTCGGGACGTAGAGGCCGGAGGTTCGAATCCTCTCACCCCGACCAGATTTTCTCTTGAGAAATCAAGGCAGAAGCCGTCCACTAACCTGGACGGCTTTTTTGTTTTCCGGCCGTTCTGCGCCAAATCTGCGCCACCCGCGCCCGTCATACCGGGCCGGCGATGGCTAAAACCGGTCGCAACACGTGGTTTCTTTTTCCCCAAAGGACACCACACATGGCCAGCATCGACAACCGCTCCCGCTTCAACGTCCGCGTGCAGAACCGCGCCGACCTCGACCGCAGCTTCCCCTACAACCAGACCAAGAAGGTCGAACAGTACGTCGCTGACCTCAGGGGTCAGGGGTTCAAGCCCCGCATCGAGCGGGCGGACGACACCTACTTCGTCCGCATCCGTCAGAAAGGCTACCCGGAGCTGCAACGCACGGTCGGCTCGCTCGAGGAAGCCGAAGCGCTGGTCAACCGGATTGCGTGCCAACGCAACGACGGCCTGGTCATCGACTATGCGACCGCCCACAAGATGACCTTCGCCGACTGCATCGTGCGCTTCATCCGCGAGGAATGTCCCCGCCACAAGGGGTTCGAGATGGAAACCTACAAGCTCAATGCGATGCTGGAGGACGCCGGCCGCCCGCGTGTGGACCTGGCGCCGGTCCTCGACGCGAACCTCGCCATCTATCCGCATCTCCGCAACGTGAAGCTGCGCACGCCGACCGGTATCAAGGTCCGCAGGGGGTCAAGTGCGCTCGCCTGGATTAACCTGCCGTTCGCCCAGGTGAAGACGACCGATATCGAGGACTACATCCGCGAGCGGCTGGAGGACGCCAAGCCGGCCACCGTCGACCGCGAGCTTGACCTCATCTCCGCCATCTGCCGCGTCGCCATCAAGACCTGGGACCTGCATGTCGCCAAGAATGCGATGGAGGGTGTACGCCGCCCCCGCTATTTCAACGAACGCGACCGGCGCCTGAAGACCGGCGACGAAGCGCGGTTGCTCGCCGCCGCCCGTGAGGAAGACCGCCTGCGCTCGATTGACCGCCGAATCGAGGAGCTGATGGTCACCGCGCGGACGGAAGCGGGCGACCTGCCGACGGTCTACCAGAAGAAGGCGCACCTCAAGGTGGCGCTCGCAGCCTGCCGCATGGAGGCCGAACGCGATTTCACGCACGTGGCCGAGCTTGAGACTTTCGTCCAGTTCCAGCTGATGACGGCAGCACGGCGGGGAGAAGCGCTCAATCTCATCTGGTCCAACGTCGACCTCGACGCGCAGACGGCGCTGCTGCCCGAAACCAAGAACGGCCGCTCACGCACGCTGTCGTTGCGCGCCGAGCTCATCGCGATGCTCAAGGCGCTGCCGCGTCACGGCGACTACGTGTTCACGCTCAGTGTGGATGACCTGGAAAATGCCTGGACGCGCATCTGCGCGAGGGCAGGCATCACGGAGCTGCACATCCACGACCTGCGCCACGAAGCGATTTCGCGCGTCGCCGAAACCGGCCAGTTCACGCTTATCGACCTGCAGGCGTTCAGCGGTCATCGCGACGTGCGCATGCTGCTGCGTTATGCGCACCTGTGCGCGAGCCGGCTCGCCACCAAGCTCGACGACGCGTTCCGCGAGGCGCCAGTGCACAAGGGCCGCCGGCGGGTGGTCGCGGGCAGGATTTCCCTTGCGGAGCTGGCGAACGCCCCGGCGGATGAGCTGCCGACCGAGCCTGCGGCCGACGCGCCCGCCCCCGATGACGTGCCGCCGGCACCGGCCAGCAATATCATTCCGCTGCGCCGCCGCGCCGCGTGAGCGGCTCAACGTTCCCTCTTTCCGGCCGACCTACACTGCAACGCTTTCGCTTCGAAGATTTTGTGAACAGGGATGGCCGCCGCGTGCTCGATGAGGCGGGCCGGCAGGGCATTGACGGCGTCACGAACCTCGGGTCCTCGACGGAGGTGCGCTGCGGCCTCATCCTGCAGGCGCTGGTCGGGCACGCGCCGTATCTCGCCGATTTCCAGCTCGATGACACCCTGGGGTGGGTCCGCCAGCTTCGCGACGGCGTGCCAAACGGCCAACCGGGAAGCTGTTCCGCTTCCCGATAACGTCGCCCGCCCCCCCGAGGGCGGGCGCGTGAGCGAACCCGCCCGCTCTCTCCAGTGACCCATTATTAGGGCCAGATAGTTTGGGGGAGTTTCCGCGCGGAAACTTGAAGCCAACTCCGTCATCCCCCGGAACAGTTTCCGCGCGGAAACTGCTCGGGGCGTCCTCGCGACGGGGCGGCACCCGCGCCGCGTTGCGCGCCCCTGGAAAATGGTCCTCGCATCGAGGCGTTTAATCTTCCCGAAAAACGCGCCGGTCGATTTTCGGATATATCCGCATATTTCATAAAATATCGGATTAATAAAATCCGAACACATCTACGCCAAGAGGCATACCGAAATAAATCAGCCCAGCCTCTTGCGGGTATGCATTTTCCCTGTATTATTCCGCCGTCCGAGCCGGAATCCCGAAAATCATGGAAAAATGCAAATCACCGTCTTTTGAAATTACTGCCGCGTGTTTTCCCGCAACCCAACGCCCCCGTGTATCCCAGTTGGGATTTCGTGTTCGCGTCCATCTCCCGGATGCCCCGTGCCCTACTCCTATGGCGGTGTGCTCTCGCTATTGAAAGATGGCAACTGGGATTGCCACGCCTGGCAAATCAGCCGAGGGGTAGATGGCGACGACCCGGCGCCCGAAATGGATTTTCTTGCGTTGCCGGAGAATATGATGACCGCACTCTACGATACCCTTATCGCAACACTCGATTCGCCCATCCGCCCCGACAATGCCATCGTCATGAGCAATGATGAATTCAATAAGTCGTTTTATATTTACTAACCTGGGCATCCTCACCGACCAATGAAGACAACAACACCATCCACAGTGAAATCAAACCAACGAGAATCACACTAATTTAGTCACGGCACTTAAATTGATTAATCTCTTCAATCACGATAGTCATGAATAACGTCATGAACCGGTCCATGCCGGCCATCGAATCGCGATTGCGCGCAGACGCCGTCGACGCCCGCCTGCTCGCGGGAATCCGCCACCATGCCGCCCGGCGTGATGCGGCCACCTCCTATGTCGTGTCAGTTGCGCTGCTCCTCGGAGACCCCGCCGGCGACGATGATGAACGGTGCGTGGTCATTGCGCTGCCCCACACCGATGCGAACGATATCGACGTGTCCGATGAGCGACCCGGCGCGATGGTGCAGGCGACGCCGGTAGGCGGCAGCGCCGCCGTCCTTGTGCTGGCGGGCAATCGGGTCGCGCTCGCCGAACGCGCGGTCATTGAAGCGAGGCCTCTCCTTCGCGGGCGGCTCGTCGTTGTGTGGGCGTTCAGAAACGAAACGGTTGTGCGCGTGTACGGCTACGACGGCGAGGTCGAGGAGGCCCTGTGGCTCGCATCGTTGACGGCCCAGAGTCACGAGCGGCCGGATGGCGAAGAGGCCGCCGTCGATGACTTGCTCATCCGCGTAGCTGAGACCTTTAACCTCGCCCTGCCCGCTAGCGAGGCGGCACTGCGTAGACAGACGAAGCACCTGGCGCGGTCTGAATCTGAAAGAGCAGTTGACGCTGAACGAAGCGCGAACGGCTGCAATTGTGAACCACCTTCTGGTATTGAACACTCGCCTCGCGTATGAGCCGGGCGACCGTGACGGTGTCGCCCAGCGCTCTCACGGCCGCCGCCACCAGTACAGGGTCAACTGACACGGTCGTGCTCATGCCGTCCCCGGTCTTCACGCGAAAGAGTTTGTAGGTGTAGCAGGTTTTCTGATTGACCTGTCGCATTCGCGTCTCCATCCGATATCGGGCGTCCGCCAACGTGGCGGCGACATTGTTGTCATGTCCTGCTTCATCCCTGCGACCGGCATTCGCATCGTGCGTCTGGGCACACCAGGGAAGCCGTGCGCGCGCCCATCGCGCTCCATCAGAGGCGCTCCAACCTACCGCAGCCCCTTAAATCCGGGCTTGTAGATATTACGGAGCGTGTCGGCATTCTGGCTGAGCAGCCTGGCTTTCTTGGCATTGAAATCGTATTCCGACGACACCTTCTGGGAATTCGCATTGAGATTGGTCAGGTGATATTTTGTGTTATGCAGTTTTCCAACCGACTCAATCACTACATCTCCGGTCTTGGTTGTAAAAATAGGAATATCAAGCTCGTAAAGAATGTCGCGGATTTCCTGACACGGATGAGAGTATTGGTTGTCGTAATTTGAAGTGCAAATCGCAACGGTCGGCCGCACCTCCTCCAGAAACTTCTGGGTGGTGATTTTGCTGGGCGCGCCATGGTGCGGTAAAACCAGTATATCCACTTCACGACAGAAAATGCGGCAGGCGCGAAGATAGGCACCTATCGTACTGTCCTCAATGTCTCCGAGGCTCGCCACATTGAACGAACCGGTCCGGAAAAGCTTCACTGTAGAATTATTGTTTGAATTATTCTCATAAATCTTCTTTGGATGATAGAGGATATTCTGATACCCAAGGTTCTGACTTTTATCGAGAGAATTGATATAGTCAGGGTCAACCCGGATAGCCGATACGGACTGCCTGGTCGTCAACGCGTTACGCCGGTAATCCCGAATAAGCTTCAAGCTTTCCCGTGCACTGTCGGTGTGCGGCTCATAGCCAGGATATTCAATCTTGGCCGGTTTCAAATGTTGGAGAATCCATTCCAGGTCACCGGGATTGCAATGGTCAATGTCCCAGCTCGTGATATGAAGCACGTCGATTGTCTGTTTTCCGCAGATTGCCAGCTCGTGCGTCAGCGTCTTGTGACTATAGGCCTCCGTCCGTCGAGCCTCGATAAGCGTGAAGTGCCCGTCAGCGAAGTACGAGTAGGAAGAGCCTGCCTCTCCGAGCTGGTATGCACGGAAACGGGTCTTGACAGATTTAAGTCCGACCGAATCTCGCACCCGGTCCACAAAAGGATTAACGCTCACGAAGCCCCCCATCAAATTGCGTTAGTTCAATGATGCCGACGCCTTTTCGGAAAACAGGATTTCATTCCACTCGGCCGTCTCAAATCCGTGTCGGGCAATCAAGTCAAATACTTCCGGCTTAACTTTTTTCAGGTCGGTCGCCCACCCTGCCGCCCCCTTCACCTGCAAATCGGATAACCAGGCCTCGGTAGGCGCTGCTTGCCGGTCCCCGCCGCCCAGTCTCGAAAGTGATTCCTCCGGGTTCGAGCCGATTTGGTAATAACGTCCGAGCGTCGGACTATCGATGATGGCATTGACATACGGCCGCACCCTCAAGGCCCGGGACTGGTCCATCGATATTTCGAGGATGCGTGCAACGCGCGCTGGATTCCATTGCGCCTGAAGCGAGCGACGACGAAACGGTGCACCGGCGTCGGACACCACAAGGAAGTCGATTCCGGATTTCAGCGTCCGTGTCCCGGTGTCAAAGAGCGGCTCCATCCCGAGGTTGTCATAGACCCCGCCATCGATGATGTGCAGGGTCCGATGTGCGGGAGCAACAGGTGTCTCATCCTGCTCGGAGCCACCCCAGTCCGGCCGCCTGAACCATTGAAACTGCGTTGCGTCGAGGCGAAGTGGTCCGATGAGAAGCGGGTAGGCAGCCGATGCCGCCATCGCCGCTGCAAGCGGAAATGCGCTGGCCGATGCGTAGCCGGTCAGGTAGTCGCCGCAGCGCCCCCGCTTGAAGCGAAACCGGCGCCCCGTTTCGGCCGTCGTCCCATTGATGGACCAGTCGCACGCCGAATCCAGGGCGTCTACGGTGATGTCGACGCCCCACGTCCGGTTGATTGCATCGGCGAGTACATTGGCCCGCGAGAAGAGGTACCGCCAGTTTGCCGGCCGGCCCAGCAGAAGACGTCGCGCTTCGCGTTCCAGGCAAACCGTGGTCAGCAATTCGCGCAGATGCGGAAGCACATGGGTGAGGTACCGATGCGAAGTCGGCCACTTCCAGCCGTTGAACCGGTAAACCAGCCCGGTAAACAGACTTCCACCGGACACCGATGAGATGGCAACAACCTGCTCGAGCAATGCGCTTTGCGCGAGCCACTGCAGCACGCCCGCGTGAAATATCATCGCCCTCACCCCGCCGCCCGAGAGCGCCAGCCCAATTCGCTTGACCATGCCTTTACGTCCGTAGATGAATCGGCGGTACCTATCGCGCACCGCACCCACCATACCATATCTTGTGTTAATTGTGACGCAAAACACAACATCATGTTTGACCTTGAGGTGCGGCATCGCCTGAAAGGTTCCCGATGACTTTTGCGGAGCCGACGACCCGCGCTGAAAATATATAGGCGGCACCGTGCGCCCCGGAAAGGAAGCTCCATCCCTGCTGTGCATCAACAAATCAGACGGCGCCCGTTCGCTGCCGCGCAAGCCACGGCCTCCGCGAAGCACGTGGTGCACACCTCGTTCAGCGGCGCGGACCGCGCAGCCGGCACGCATCGGCGGCCGTTTGCGCCGCATACGCGTGATACGATTTCGCGCGGGGTTAGCGGTGGATACAAAAAATGGCATCAGCCGCATCGAAACGGATACGTAACAGAAGTTTCGAAATGCGGGTGCTTGCGCGCCGGTAGGTGTCTGTCCGTCCCCAGCAAGCACAGATAACAGTAAAGAACAGCGCGGAGAGCGGACCTTCGTATGCCCTTCCTTCCCTACTACGACCACATCGACCCCGGTCAGGGCGGCTCGTCAATGGTGATACCGGAGTGGCCCAGGCCCGTGCTGGACCGCCCGCACGTGTTCATGTGTCCGGTATGCCGCGAGAGCTTCCCTTCATACGAGGACCGCTTCCAGCACCGGTTCGAGGCGCATCCCTACCAGCGCCCGCTGCTTGTCCTTGGGGCACATGAGGTCAATACGCCCCGGTTTGTCGTCACCACGGCGCTCAGCCCCGAGCAGATAAGACCCGTGAATGCCGCGACCTGTCGCCTGGACGGCAAGACAGTGACGGCAAGGATGCTGGCACAGCGTCTTGCAGAAGCCCGGTCGGGATTCTTTAAAGTGGAGTTGACCGGTGCCGAAGGGAAAATCACGGTCAGCTACGAAATTTCAATCGAAATCGCGTCAGATTCGCACGCGTCGCTGGTCGAGCAGGAGTTCGCTCGCCTGTACTCGCCCGGGGTCGTCTCGGTCGCCAGCATCAGCGCGTTTATCCGCGCGGCGTCGGACGCTCGCACGGCGCGCCGCTATGTCGATGGCCTGGCCGCCTACCTGTATGGCATCCTCGCCAAGGACCAGCGGGGCGAAACCACACTTTCGCAGGAGCAGGGCCGCGCACGCCTGAACGAGGCAGGTCAGACGTTATCGGAAATTGACCGCCCCCTCGCCGCTGTCGTGGCAGGCATTGTCAGTTTCCAGTCGAACGCCTTTTCGCGGAACGAGCGCCTCGCTCCGGTTCCGCGTCTGCGAAGTGCCATGCGCTGGTTTGACTCGGTCAGGACAAACGCTCGCATGGTGGCCGTAGACCGGGCGGACAGCCCGACTACACCAAACGCCCGCGTGCTGCTTGACAGTGCGACAGACGAAATACTGGCCTGGATGGATATGCCGCCCGACCGCCTGAGCGGCCACGCCAAACAGATTGCCAAGCGCAGCCAGCAGGACGACTGGCTTCCCGAAGACCGCATCAAGGCGAAGGTGCTCCTGGCCGCTATCCATGAATCAGAGGGCGATGCCGCGCAAGCGGGCAAGGTCGCCCGGGAGTTCCGCCACGACCCGGTTTTCAGCCGGCTGGCCGAACGCCTTATATCCAGTGAGAAAGAGTCACCAGCATGAACAAGTCCTACCCAAATCAAGAGGGTACCCGAGACCCGAATCACGGCCATCCAGGCAGTCCTGGCGGAGGCACGCCGTCTCCCGGCATCGCAGGTGAGTCCACCCGGGCGGACGATACAACTGTCGAACAGCCCGACCACCGGCCCGTCGAAAATCCGGACGGCGACGCCGTTCGGGCGGTCGCCGAAGGGACCCACAAGGAGTCCGTGCATGCGTCACAGGCTTCGGCTGGCGCGGAGGCAAGCACGTCAGTGAACCGTCGTGAGGAACAACTGGCCGTCCAGAGCTTCGGGAGTTTGGGCCCGCGCGACGCGGGCGGCGCCAATGAAGCCGCAACCGTGGAAACGTCAACCTCCGCCAGCAAGAGTGACAGGCGCGTCGAGCCACAGAACCTGGCGGAGTTCATCGACGCGTTTGTCGCCGGCAAGGCAAAGAGCCTCTCAAGCGCGACAGCCAGGCGCCTGATGGGCGCATCCGCCATCGAGCCAGCAGTCCGGGGGCAATTGTTGCGGCGGGCCCAGGAAACCGACCCGACTCTGGAAAAGACGCGAAAGCTCATGCTGCTCGGCAGGGAAAACCGCGCATACAGGACGTTGAGCCAGTTGCTGATGGAGTTCTGCGTCGAATGCGTCGTGCTCAATCCTGCGGTCCGGGCCACGGGGATGAAGACCATGCTGTTCCCGGGGTTCGAAGACGAAAGCAGCCTGGAGGATGCTTGGCGCCTGCTCCAATCGCTGAGTGTTCCAGAGCAACTCCCGCCGGACATCCAACAGTCCGGGACCTCCCCTGAACATGACGACCCTGCCCGCTCCGCCGTCACCACGGATGACCGTGCCAGTGGTGGACGGGAGCCCAAAGGCGGCAAGGAGAGAACGCCGGGAGCGAAGGCGGCGGCCAGCCGCAGCCGACGGAATGCCCTGCTCTGCTCCGCCATCTGGCGCATGCACCACGGTCAGACGAGCTTCGCCGAAATGATGCGCTCCCTTCGCGCAACGGTCTTTGCCCTTCGCGAGCGACCACAGTCGCTGGAGTCCGAGCTGTTCGAGGCGATAGCCACGCTTCCTGAGAAGGAAGACGAACGCCTGGCGTACGTTCTGGAATGGTCGGCCCGCCAGCAGGCGGAAGGGCTGAACAGGCTGGCAGACGCGGTCCGGCAAGCGGAAGCATTGCAGTCCCAGGTGACGGCTGCCGAGGAACAGTTAAGGGGAATGACTGAGCGCGCGGCAATGCTCGAGCGCCAGCTGGAGGCGGAGCGTACCGCGCGCGCCGCAGCCGACAAGGCCGTCGGCGTGGCCCAGACGCACGGGCAGGCGGACCTTGAGGAAGTCAGGGCAATGTCCCTGCGAGCCATCCGGGACGCGATTGCGCAGCTGGACGTCGTGTCGGCCGCCCTCAAGCGGGAATTCCCGAAAGTTGACAGCGCCCGTGACAAGGTGGATTCGGTAATGGACGCGCTGAAGAGCGCCAACAAGAAACTGGAGGAGGCCTGATGGGGATTGTGGGTTTTGATTTCGGCACGACGAACAGCGTCATGTCCATCATATCGGGGGACCGCTGTATCCCGATTTTGGACGAGGGTTTCCCTCACCCTTCGGTCGTGTCATATCGGGGCGGCGAGATTGTGGTCGGGCGCGAGGCGAAGAAGCAGCTGGCCAGCGCGACCACCGGTGTCGTCGGCAACACCGTGAAATCGCCGAAGACGATGCTCGGACAAAGTAGCGTCATGATTGACGGAAACCGCCATAGCCCGAAGGTTGTGGTGCGCGACGTCGTCTCGCACGTCATGGCGCACGCGCGCGCTGACCGGATTGCCAAACGCAGCGGCGAAGACTTCTCCCGCGCGGTCGTCACCATTCCCGTTGACATGAACGGTGCGCGGCGGCGCGAACTGCGCGAAGCATGCCGGATGGCCGGATTGAGCATCTACCAGTTCGTTCACGAGCCGCTGGCAGCGCTCTATGGTCATCTGCGCGGGCTCCCGGATTTCGCAGCGGAATTCAACCGCTTGAACCGGGAACTGGTCCTAGTGTTCGACTGGGGCGGCGGAACGCTCGACCTGACGCTGTGTCGGGTCACGGACGGCATGCTGGTCCAGGTCGTGAACGACGGCTGCAGTGACGTCGGTGGCGACGTCATTGACGATATGCTCGTCAACGAAATTGAGCGACGGGCACTGGCCAGGCGCGGCATCACCAGCGAGATGCGCCGGCAGGTCGGTGCCGTCGCACGACTGAGGGAGGAGGCCGAGCGGGCCAAGATTGCGCTCTCCTCCAAGGACGTCTATTCCGTACTCGTCCTGGACTATTTCCACTCGGAAGCTGGCGACGTCGACCTTGAGTACCGTCTTACCCGCGAGGAACTGGAAGATATCGTTTCGCCCAAGGTCTCTCATGCGATTTCGCGCATCGAAGCGATGTTGCGTGAGGCACGCGTCGAGCCGTCAAGCATTGAAATGTGCCTGGCAACGGGGGGCATGGTGAACATGCCCTTGATTCAGGAACGCCTGCACGAAATCTTCGGGGCACGCCGCGTCCGAATCTCCGAGCGCGGCAATACGATTATTTCCGAGGGCGCGGCCTGGATTGCCCACGACCGTGCCCGCCTGATGCTCGCCAAGAATGTCGAAGTGGTGGTATCGAGGTCCGCGCACTTTCCCGTCATCCGGGCTGGCACACTCATGCCTCGCGAGGGCGAGGTTCAGCAACTGCCTGAACCGCTTACCCTGTACTGCTGTGACCCGACAGACGGCATCGCCAAATTCCAGCTGGCTGCGCCGAGGCGAACCGGGCGCAATGTGCAGGCCACCGACGAGCGAAGTCTGCTTGGTCTGCTGGCGGTCGACGTGGACACGAGCAAGCCCCCGCTGCTCGAACGCCTGCTGCTGGACGTCGCGATTGATGAGAATCTGGTCCTCTCTGCAACCGCCAGTTCAACGATTGCCGGAAAATCGGATTCCCTCGAGTTGCACAACCTCGAATTCGGCCTTCATGTTGGTTCAGAGCCAGGCGCTGACGGGACACAGAAGCTCGATGAGGACGAGCCTGCAGCAAGCAGCAAGCACGAAATCGGTGCAGTTCAGGTCCGCTCAAACATCGCCACGCGTGCTAACGACCTCAGGTCTGTGCCGGGCGAAATACTTTATAAAACAAATCCCCACTATTTTGATTTGAGGAATTCGCCACCGCGCGAGCAGGACTTCGAGAAAACCATCTACCAGCCCTGTTCCGCCTGTCGCAAGGTGTACTGCGAATGCGCAGCTCTTCGTGCCCGGGCAACAGCGGAAACGCTCCCCCCCAGGCAAGGAAAGGCCTAGACATCCATTCCTGCCAGAGCATTGCGCAAGCAATCGGACCACCACAGTGGCGCTGCCAGCCGCAGCGTCACAACGAGTTGCTGCTCTATCTGCACTGGCAAATTGGCGATAGGGTGCACCTCTGGCCGTTTTACGGATGGAATATTCCGCCGGGTTGTTGCGCAATCGTCGAGGCGTATCCGTCAATGGTGCAACATGTTCGCCGCGCAGAAGGGGGGACCAGCAACCAGCACGACGCGTCCACCGTTGCGGCGTGGCTTCGCCGTGCTGCCCAGAAGGGTCAGTCGCAGGTCGTAGTCCATCTCGCCTGAATCATGCGAACCAGCTGGTCGCCCAGTTCAAGGGCCGGTTTCCCGGAGCGGGCTATGATTAACACACTTTGAGCAGCGTAAGCACTTTGCCCCGAGGTGGTCCAACGCGCGGCGACCTGGCATAGCGCATCCCCCCCTCTCTTGCCGATGAGCGCCCATGAACAACAAGAACGCTTGCATTTTCAGAATCAAACGTTCTCCCTATGGCAATGACATTGCCAGTCAAACGGATGGGGAAGAGTGCAGTCGGGACGTATCTGGATATTTGCCAGGGCTTCGCCACCCAAGAACCGCTTCCTGGGCGTGGTCCAGCACGCCGCCTGCGTGCCATAGTGCGGTGCCCGGCACCGCTTGGTGTGGCTGGCTGGGAACGGAAAAGTCCCACCAGCCACACTTTACCTTGTTAAGGCTATCTTTCTAGAGAAAGATAGAACAGCCCCTCTCGACAGGCCGCTAATCCTTACCAGACAAGGGATTCCCGCATTCGTCGCGTTCACGTGATGCCGCGATATCGTGCGCTTGATGCCGGGGGCATCATATGAACGCTCCCGGGCCACGTATTTCTCGATGGCTCGCGTCGTTCCAATGTTCTGGAATCCAGGGCACGACGTATTCCCGCCATGCACGGCCGGCGCGGAGCCCCGCTATGCAGGCCACACCGTTTGCCCACCGAGGTTATCGTTTCGATAGAACAACCCCTCTATAGATAGTAGAGCTTATTATATCTGGTAGAACAACCCCTCTCGACAAGCCGCCAAGCCTTACCCGACAAGGAGTTCCCGCTTTGGCCGCGTTCATGTGATGCCGGGATTCTGTGCGCTTGATGCCGGCGAATCTTACGAACGACCAAATTCAATTAAAGGGATTCATTCGCTCACGCAACTGGACCAAGGTCAACGCGACAGCATCGGACAGCTCGTCATCGTCACGAACGCTGGACGCGTCGCCCGACACGACCTGTGCCGGCGACCGACGACCTTCTCGTGCCAGGATGCCAAAACGCATCTGGATGCCGCCCGATGCGGCGAGGTCTCCTGTTTGCCACGAAACGACAGTCTCCTAAAGGTAAAGCAGGTGTGAGGCGAACAATGGCAAGTACTGGGAATCCGTTGCCTGCCATTGGCGGCCGCAGTCTGCGTTTACCCCCGAATCGGGGCGTTTAAGTCGCGTGAATACACGTAGAGCCACGTGCTGGCAACCGGACATGGAGACGGCGTTTTCGGCCCCTCATGCTCCGGAGAACCTAGCTTTTTGGAGCGTATTCATGTCGAATTTGCTGGACCTACACGAACTAGCGGAACTGCTCGGACGCAGCCCGGAGACGATTAAGAAAGATTTGAGGCGCAACCCCATGGCGGTACCACCAAGGGTAAATATCCCCGGCACACGCCTGCTGCGCTGGCGCCGGGCCGATGTCGAGGCGTGGCTTGCCGGATTCGTGGTCGGAGGTGGCCAATGAGCCCCCTCGCCGCCCTGAAACTCAATATCCGACACATCCTGACGACTCCGCCACCTGCGTTGGACCACGTCCTGCCGGGGTTGCTGGCGGGTACCGTGGGCGCACTGATTGCCCCGGGTGGCGTGGGCAAAACCATGCTACTGACGCAAATCGGCTGTGCGATTGCTGCCGGGCTGCCGATTCTTGGCGGAGCCCTCACGGGTTCCAATCCTGCGCCCGGCAAGGTGGTGCTGTTGCTCGCCGAAGAGCCCGCAGGCGTCGTACATCACCGGCTGCATGGTGTCGCCGAACAGCTGAAGCAGTCCATGGCGTTGCCGAGCCACGAGAAGCTGCAAGACCTCCTCGCGCATTTGGAGGGCAACCTGGACATCTATCCGCTGAGCGGGCATGGGTCGTTGGTCCACTTCGGCGACGGCAAGGAGGAATACGGTCACCTGGTTGCGCTGTGCAAAGGTGCGCGCCTCGTCGTTTTTGACCCTCTGCGACGCTTTCACGACGGCGACGAGAACGATACGGCGACGATGACTGCCATCGTCAACAAGTTCGAACGGCTCGCGCATGATACCGGCGCCGCAGTCCTTATCGCCCACCACGCCAACCGCATGTCCATGACAACCGGCGGCGGGGAGCATGCCTACGCTTCCCGAGGCTGTACAGCTCTGACGGATGGAGTACGCTGGCAGGCAAACCTTTCCCCCGTGTCGGAGTTGTTAGCCAGCGAGTTCCGCATCCCCAAATCCGAACTCCGTCAGTATGTGCGGCTGGACACCCCCAAAACCAACTACGTTGGTTCTTTCGAGACGGTTGTGCTGCGCAAAGCTCAGCACTCTGGCGCCATGACGCTCTGGCCGCCCGCAGGTACACCGAAGCAGTCGTCGGCACCACGAGCGGCACGCACGTCGGGGACAAAGTGATGACGCTGCGTGTACAGGACAAGCGCATCGTGCGGTACGACCCGATGCTGCCGAGTACGGGACTGTTCGGCTCCGTAGGCAATGGCAAGCGGCCAAAGCTGGATGTCAAATGTGCTTTCGGCGGTGTCGTTTGGCGTCTGCGCGGCCCCGACCACCTTGGAATTCCCGAGCAGACGCTGCTGCTCGTACTGCTGGAATTGGCAGAAGAACAGTACGGCCAGGCTCAGCAAAAAATTGCCGACTGGGCCCTCATTGAAACGGAGCTCTATCGCGAACCCGACGCGCAGCCTCTTACCGCATTTCACCGGGAACATCCGCCTGCTCTCGCGACGCTGAGTGTCAGCTACGCAGAGCTGGCGCAACGCTGCGGACGAACGGCTGAGGGTAAGCGGCTCAGCTGGGCCGTTTGTCTAGGCGCGTGCGCGTGAGGCATGATGGTGAACTGGAGCCACCGGTCAGGTAGCGGGATTCGGCGGACTGGTAGGCGTGTGCAGCTTGTCAGCCACACGCC
>NZ_JBFRCL010000066.1:0-50411 GCF_040965695.1 Paraburkholderia sp. BR10937 | reverse complement strand
AGTTCGTCGCTCATGCGGTTGAAGCCGTCTTCGAGCACGCCGAATTCGTCGCCGCGGTTCAGCGCAAGGCGCTGCGACAGGTTGCCGGTGCGCATGGAGTCGTGCACCTCGACGAGACGCGCCATCGGCACCGTGATCGCGCGATAGAGCGCGTAACCCGTGGCGAGCGCGGCGAGCAGCACCACGCCCAGCGCCGTGGCGAGCGTGATCTCCGTGCCCGTGACCGAGTTGCGGATGGTCTGCGCGGACTCGTCGGCCTGCTGACGGTTTTCCTCGACGAGCGAGTTGGCCGTGGCGAGCACCTCCTGCCAGGCCGGGCCGATCTGCGTGAACGCGGCCTGCGCAGCCGGGCGCGAGGCGGGCAGCTGGCTCGCTACCGCCTTCGCCAGCGGCAGATAGCGCGCATACGCATCGCGAAAGCGCTGGAAGCGTTCGCGGTCGTCGCTGCGAAACAGCGTGCGTTCGTACTGCCGTTCGGTCTCCTCCACCTGCGCCAGGGCCGCGGGCAGGCCAGACAGGTCGTGGGCCACGCTGTCCGCGTCGGCATCGACGAAGGCCGCGCGCTCGACGAGGCTATAGGTCTGGTTGGCCGCCGCGCGCAGCGAGGTCGCGTAGAACAGGCCCGGCACCGAATCGCCCGTGAGGCTCATCGCCTCGCTGTCGATGGCGCGCAGGCGGTCCCACGAGATTGCGGCCATCGCGAGCATCAGCACGAACAGCAGGCCGAAGCTGAGGACGATGCGCGTGCCGAGGGTGAAGCGACCCTGAGTCTGTCGAGGCAGGCCGGCTTGGCCGGAACGGGGCATGGCGGTGCTCATTGCGCTAGAGACTCTCCGGTGGCGTGGACCGGCGCGCCGGCCCTGCCGGCGAGGCGGGGCGCGGCTGCGCCGGGCGTGGCCGCACGCGGCGGCCGTGACCGCCGTAGTGTAATGCGTTTGCGCACTTTTATGGGACAAGCGATGCTAGTTGTCAGCCACGCAGGACGGGGCTCGCCGGGCTTTGGGAGATAAATCTGCAGGGTTCGCCGGGGCCTTTTGGCGACCCGGCGCGGCGCCGTGCGGGGATCGGGCGCACTGCGGCCAATGCGTCCCGCATCGACAGGCGCTCGGGAAGCGGCCGCGGCGCTGGGCCTGCCTTACTTCTTGACGAAGCGCAGCGTAGCGTCGACGACCATCTCGCGATGACGCGCGCGCAGGCGCGGATGCGAGGGGTCGCGCCCGAACGCCGCGCCGAACGTGTGGCGGTTGCCCACGCGGTGAAAGCACATCGAACTGATGAGCAGGTGCAGGTCGATGGGATCGATGTCTTCGCGGAACGCGCCGCTCGCCACGCCGCGCGCGAGCAGGTCTTCGATCGTGCGGATCGCGCTGGCGTTGCGGCTGCGGAAGGTCTTCAGGCGCTCGATGTACTTCGCGCCGTGAATATTCTCGATCGTCACGAGGCGCACGAAGTCGCGATGGCGGTCGTGATAGTCGAAGGTGAATTCGACGAGCCGCCGCAGGCCTTCGCTGGGATCCAGTTCGTCGATGTGCAGGTCGAGTTCGAGCGCGCGGATGTCGCCGTAGACCTTGTCGAGCACCGCTTCGTACAGCCCTTCCTTGCTGCCGAAGTAGTAATACAGCATGCGCTTGGTGGTATTGGTGCGCTCGGCGATCGCGTCTACGCGCGCGCCTGCGAGACCCATGGCCGAGAATTCGGCCGTCGCCACTTCGAGGATATTGCGCTTGGTCTGCTCGGGATCGTACTTGCGCCGGCTTTCGGATTGAGCATCGTTGCGTTCGGCCGAAGCCGCCGGTCTTGCCATGTTTTTTTGGGCCCGCAGCAGGGATGGGATGCGGGGGATTCTAGCACGCGGGGCGCGGCCCGTTAGAAGGCGCCGCGCCCCGCTATCCCGCTGAAAGCCGCCCGCAGGCGGCCTCTGCGAGCCTTACAGCTCGATGCGCTTGATATCGCCCACGATGAAGATATACGAGGCCGCGCCGATCAGCGCGATCACGCCGATGAACACGAGCGCCCAGACGAACGAGCCCGTCGCACCCACGATCAGCCCGACGACCAGCGGCGTGATGATGCCCGCGAGATTGGCCGCCAGGTTGAAGATGCCACCCGTGAGGCCGAGCATGCCGGCCGGCGCGATATCCGACACGAGCGTCCAGCCGAGCGCGGCCATCCCTTGCGCGAAGAACGCCACCGAAAGGATCGCGATCACGGCCACGTTGCTATCCACAAAGTTCGCGAGAATGATCGTCGAGGCGAGCAGCAGCCCGGCGATGATCGGCAGCTTGCGCGCCACGTTGGCCGAGATCCCGCGGCGCAGCATCCAGTCGGAGAACGTGCCGCCGAACATCACGCCGATCGACGCGGCAATGAACGGCATGATCGCGAAGAAGCCGATCTTGAGCCAGCCCATGTGGCGCTCGGTGGCGAGGTAGGTCGGGAACCACGTGAGGAAGAACACGAGCGTGGAGTTGCCCGCGAACTGCCCGAGGCAGATGCCCGCGAGCTGACGGCGGCGCACCAGCTTGCCGGCCATGCGCCAGTCGAAGCCCTGCTTTTTCGTTTGCCCGGCAGCGGCTTGCGTGTCGGCCTTGCGCTCGTAGCGAGCCAGACCGCCGCCCGCCTCGATGTAGTCGAGTTCGGCGCGGTTGGCCGCGGGGTGCTCGTGCGGCTCGCGATACAGGAACCACCAGACGAGGCCGAACGCGATGCCCACGCCGCCGACCACGTAGAACAGCGAGCGCCAGCCGTAGGCGCCCATCAGCGCGAAGAGGAACGGGCTGAAGAACGCGAGGCCGATATATTCGCCCACCGTATAGGTGCCCGTGGCGAACGCGCGCTCGCTTTGCGGGAACCACGTGGCGACCACGCGACTATTGGTCGGGAAGCACGGCGATTCCGCGGCGCCCAGACCCAGACGGCACGCGAACAGCGCGCCCACGCCGCTGATGAAGCCCTGGGCGAGCGTGCACATCGACCAGAGCGTCATCGAAAGCCAGTAGGTGAACTTGCTGCCGAAGCGGTCGAGGAACACGCCGCCCGGAATCTGCGCGACGACGTAGCTCCACGAGAACGCCGAGAACACGAGGCCCATGAGCGCCGCGTTGATGCCCAGCTCCTTGGTGAGCTGCGGCGCTGCGATGCCGAGCACGGTGCGATCGAGGTAATTGATCATCGTGCCGACGGCCAGCAGGCCGAGGATGCGATAGCGCGCTTTCGAGCGGCGCATGGCGCCCTCGGCGGGCGCGGCTGCGGAAAGGTTCGGCGCGTCGCCGCGCCCCGTGGATACGGGTTGTGCCATGTCTTTGTCTCCGATTGGTCGACGGGAGTTGGCGCTTTAGCGCTTACTCCCGTCCCATGCCTGTAAGGCGGTCGACGGGAGTCAGCGACTTAACGCCGACGCCCGTCGCGCGCTGTCGTTGTTATTCGCCGGCGCCTGCAGCATTCGCGGCCAGCATGGATTGCAGATGCGCATACATGCGTTCCGCGTCGGGCTCGACACCCGTGAACAACCGGAACGCATCCACTGCCTGGTACACCGCCATGCCGCCGCCGCTCAGCGTGCGGCAGCCGCGCGCCTCGGCCGCTTCGAGCAGCGCGGTGCGGATCGGGAAATACACAATGTCCGCCACCCACAGCCGCTCGTGCAGATACTCCGCAGGCAGCGGCATGCCGGGCAACTTCGCCATGCCGGTGGGCGTGGCGTGGATGAGGCCCGTGGCGTGCTGCAGCACGTCGCGCAGATCGCCGCCCGCGCTCACGCGGGCCGCCGGGAAGCGCGCCTGCAATTCACCGGCGAGCGACCCGGCGCGCGAGGCGTCCACGTCGAACAGCGTGAGCGCCTGGGCCCCCATCTGCAGCGCCGCGTGGGCGACCGCCGCGCCCGCGCCGCCCGCGCCCAGCTGCACCACCGCTTCGAGCGAGACATCGGGCAGGCCGCGCTGGAACGCGCGCGCGAAACCCGACCAGTCGGTGTTGTGGCCGATGCGCTTGCCGTCGCGGAACAACACCGTGTTCACGGCGCCGAGCGCGCGGGCGTCGTCGGAAAGTTCGTCGAGCAGTTCGATCACAGCCTGCTTGCACGGATAGGTGATGTTCAAACCGTCGAAACCCATGCGCTCGGCGGCCAGCAACAGATCGGGCAGCGCGGCGGGCGTGAGCTTCAGCGCTTCGAGGTCGATGCGACGGTACACATAGTGGAAGCCGAGTTCGCGGCCTTCCTGCTCCTGCATCGCGGGCGTGAGCGAGCCGCCGATGCCCGAGCCGATCAGGCCGCAGAGAAACGAGTTGGCGGTTGCGCGCGCGCCCAGCGCATTCGTTGTGGCATTGGTCTGGGCGCTCATTTCGTCACCTTTTTGGCGAGCAGCGTGGCCATGCGCTCCAGCGCGAGCACATACCCTTGCGTGCCGCAGCCGACGATGATGGCCTCCGCAATGGGCGAAACGAACGAATGGTGCCGGAACGCCTCGCGCTTGTGCACGTTCGAGATATGGACCTCGATCACGGGCTTCGCGATGGCGGAAAGCGCATCGGCGATCGCTACCGACGTATGCGTATAGGCCGCCGGATTGATGACGATGCCGTCCACACGCGTGCGCGCCTCATGCAGCCAGTCGATCAGCTGATGCTCGGCGTTCGACTGGCGAAAATCGATCTCGAGCCCAAGACGCCCCGCCGCTTCGCGGCACAGGTTGGCAACGTCATCTAACGTTTCAGCGCCGTAGATCGCGGGCTCCCGCGTTCCCAGCAGATTCAGGTTCGGTCCGTTCAGGACCAGCACCGAAGGCATTCCCATTACACACACTCCAGAACAGCTTGACGACCGGCACGGCGCATGCTCGAGAACCGTTGCATGTTTCACCGCATGGCCGCCAGTGTGCCGCGAAGCGGTGCACCGGTCACCTGGGGTTTGCCAGAATTTGTACTAACTAGTTAGTTTGGCGTATCCTTCGGGCACTCCAGCGGCAAGTGTGCCTGCGGTGCGCCAGTTAGTTAAACGCCCGCCCCACGCCCCGCACCGGACCCTTGTTCTACACCGAAGTCGTAGTCAGCACGCTCGCCATGCCCATGTCCAAGCCGCTCCACATCCCCTCTCGCGCGCTGCGCCGCTCGATCGCCACGGTGTCGATCAGCGGCACGCTCGCCGAAAAGCTCGCCGCCATCCGCGCCGCGGGCTTCGACGCCGTCGAGATCTTCGAGAACGATCTGCTCTATTTCGAAGGCTCGCCCGCCGACGTGCGCCGCATGGCTGGCGATCTCGGCCTCGATATCGTGCTGTACCAGCCGTTCCGCGATTTCGAGGGCGTGGCGCCCGAGCGGCTCGCGCGCAACATCGAACGCGTGAAGCGCAAGTTCGACGTGATGCATCAGCTGGGCACTGATCGTTTGCTGGTCTGCAGCAATGTCTCGCCCGACACGATCTGCGACGACGGCCTCTCCGCCGAACAGCTTGGCGCGCTCGCGCAAGCCGCCGGGGAAGCGGGCGTGACGATCTGTTATGAGGCGCTTGCATGGGGGCGCCACGTGCGCACCTATGGCCACGCGTGGCGGCTCGTCAACACCGTCGACCACGCGAACCTGACGCTCGCGCTGGACAGCTTCCACACGCTCTCGCTCGACGACACGCCCGACGGCATCGCCGCGATTCCGGGCGCGCGCATCGGCTTCGTGCAGATCGCCGATGCACCGAGAATGCAGATGGACGTGCTCGAATGGAGCCGGCACTATCGTTGCTTCCCGGGCCAGGGCGACTTCGCGCTCGCGGATTTCACGGCGCAGGTGGTGAAAAGCGGCTATACGGGCCCGCTCTCGCTCGAAATCTTCAACGACGGCTTTCGTGGCGCGCCGCCTGCCGCCACCGCCGCCGACGGTCATCGCTCCCTCTTGCTGCTCGAATCGCTCACGCGCGAAACCCTGCAGGCGGAGCAGGTCGACGCGAGCGCGCTCTATCACCCGAGCGCCGCGCCCGCGAACGCGCAGTGGCAATTCCTCGAGTTCGCCGTGGACGACACCGCGCGCGCGCATGTGGCGAACTGGCTAGAAAAGCTGCATTTTCGCCGCGCAGGCCAGCATCGCTCGAAGGACGTGACGCTCTATCAACACGGCTCGGCCGCGATCGTGCTCAACGCCGAGCCCGACTCGTTCGCCAATGCGTTTTTCCAGCGCCACGGGCTCTCGCTCTGCGCCTCGGCGTTTCGCGTGGACGATGCGCGCCTCGCGCTCGAACGCGCGGCGGGCTTTGGCTACCCGCCGTTCTCGGGCCGCGTGGGTCCGAACGAGCGCGTGGTACCCGCCGTCCAGGGGCCGGACGGCAGTCTTAACTATTTCGTTAACGAGGAGCCGGGCCAGCCCACCCTCTTCGAAGCCGATTTCGCGCTCACGGATATCGACGGCCCGGTCGAAGTGGGACCGATCGCCGGCATCGATCATGTGAGCCTTTCGCTGCCCGCCGGCGCGTTCGACTCGTGGGTGCTGTTCCTGAAGTCGGCGTTCGGGCTCGAAGCGACGCCCGCCGTGCTGCTGCCCGATCCGTACGGGCTCGTGCGCAGCCGCGCGCTCATGAGCCGCGACCGCGGGCTGCGCGTCGTGCTCAACGCCTCGGTGGACCAGCACACGGCCGCGGCGGAAACCGTGCGCGCCTACCATGGCACGGGCCTGAACCACGTGGCGTTCAACACCGGCGACATCTTCCGCGCCGTGACCGAATTCGAGGCGGCCGGCGTGCCGCTCCTGCGCGTGCCCGCGAACTACTACGACGATCTCGACGCGCGCCACGCCCTCGACGCCAAGTTTCTCGACGCGCTGCGCAGCCACAACCTGCTCTACGACCGCGACGAGCGCGGCGGCGAGTTCCTGCACGCCTACACGGAGACGCTCGACCAGCGCTTCTTCCTGGAGATCGTGGAGCGGCGCGGCGGCTACGACGGCTACGGCGCGCCCAACGCCGCCGTGCGCCTCGCGGCGCAGGCGCGCCAGCGCGCACTTGCCGCGCAGAGCGCGGGAAATCCGCAGGATTGATTCAAACGCAGTCACCGTAGTCACTTCGCGCAGCAGTACGCACGCCGCATCGACCCGAAAGTCAGGCGGCGTAGCAAAGAAAAATATAAGCAGTCCAAATCTCACCCGGAGACACACAACGATGAAGAAAGCAGGCCTCGGTTTTGGCACGTTCCTCGCGACTAGCGCGGCCCTCGTGGCGAGCCCCGCGTTCGCGCAAAGCAGCGTGACGCTTTACGGCGCAGTAGATGACGCCATCACCTACGTCAACAACCAGAACGGTCACTCGAACGTCTATCTGCGCCAGGGCAATCTGTATGCGTCGAAGTTCGGCCTGCAGGGCAAGGAAGATCTCGGCGGCGGCACGTTCGCGATCTTCGACCTGCAGAACGGCTTCGACCTCAACACGGGCGCACTGTCCTCGAGCGGACTGATCTTCAATCGCCAGGCCTACGTGGGCCTGCAGAACCAGAACCTGGGCACGTTCACGGCGGGCCGCCAGTACACGCCGTATTACCTGTTCGTCGGGCCGCTCACGGGAAGCTCGTGGCTCACCGGCGCAACCGGCGCACACCCCGGCGATATCGACGGTCTCGACACGACGGTGCGCATCAACAATTCGGCCACTTACACCTCGCCGATCTTTTATGGCCTGCAGGCCAGCGCCATGTACGCGCTCGGCGGCATTGCGGGCAGCACCGGCAAGGGCCAGACGTGGAGCGCCGCGCTGCGCTACTCCGCCGGCCCGGTGAGCCTCGCCGCGGCCATCCTGCGCATGGACAACGCGCAGTTGACGAGCGGCTTCGACAGCTCGTCAACGGGCAGTTTCGGCAAGTCGTCACTGAATACGGGCTATGTCTCGGCGAGCGCGGTCCAGCACATCGCGGCGGGCGGCAACTACACGCTGGGCAACCTGGTCCTCGGCGCGTCGTATTCGAACGTTCAGTACATTGCGGGCGGCAAGTCGATCTTCCACGACACGGCCATCTTCAACACCTGGGCCGCGCTCGCCGTCTATCGCTTCACGCCGGCCTTCGACGTGGGCGGCGGCTTCGCCTATACGCTGGCCTCGAAGGCCAACGGCATCACGAGCGCGGCGCGTTATCAGCAGTACTCGCTCAAGGAGTCGTACCACCTCTCGAAGCGCACCACGCTGTATGCGCTGCAGGCCTACCAGCACGCGGGCGGCCAGACGCTCGGCGCGAACGGCGCGGGCAACATCGTCAACGCGAGCCCGGCCGTGGGCGACTCGCAGAACTCGACGCCCTCGTCCACGCGCTCGCAGTTCGTCGGCATGGCCGGTATCGCGCTGTTGTTCTGAGCGTTGTGCCAATGCACCGCCGGGGGCCGCCTGCACGGCCCCCGGTTTCGCTTGCCGCCTCTCGACGCAGCGGCACGACGCTGAGTACACTCGCGGGTATCGCCTGAACGAACCCGCGCGAATCCGCAAACTCACCGTGCCGCCCCCCGTCCCCGCCATCAGCCCACGCCTGCGCAGCCGGCTTCGCACACTCGCCAGGACCCAGCCCAAGGCGGTCCAGCGCACCTACGACACGCTGCTCTCGCTCGAAGGCTATAGCGCGCTCTCGGCGGCGGCGCGCAAGGACATCTTCTCGTCGATCGCGTTTTCCGCGAACCTGTGGTTCCAGTGCCTGCTCGACGGCACGCCGCCCACTGCCGAAGTCATGGACCAGACCGCGGCGTTCGCGCGCCGCCGCGTGCACCAGAACGTGCCGCTGCGCTCGCTGCTGCGCGCCTTTCGCCTCGGCGCGCGCGAGTTGTGGCGCACCTGCACGGAGCTCGCTGAAGCCGACCCGGCGCTCGCGCACGAACTGCTATTCGATATTTCGCCTTATCTACTCGATTACTTCGACGCGTTGGCCGAGCACATCGCCGAGGCCTATCTCGACGAGCAGCACCAGCAGGCGCGCTGGCGCGGCTCGCTGCTGCAACAGCTCTACGACCTCGTGTTTCATGCCCCGGACGACGCCGCGCGCTTTCGCGAGACCGTCGAGGCACTCGGCCTCGACGCCACGCTGCCGCGCATTGCGCTCGCCGTCGATCTGGACTTGCGCGACCACGCGCCTTCGGTGCGCGAGGACGCGCTCGACCGTTTCGCACTCAGCGCCGCGCGCCATTTCGAGCTGAAGCCCGACGCGCTGGTGCGGGCGTGGCACCGCGAGCGGCTGGTGTTCTGGCTGCCGTGCGTGCGCGGCGATTCGATGACGCGCAACGATCAGCGCGTGGCCGAGCATGCGGCCGCGCTCGCGCGCGCCGAGCCGCGCGTGCGCAGCATCGGCATCGGGCTCATGAACGAAGGGGCGCGCGGCTGGGCGGCCTCGGTGGAAGAAGCGCTCAAGGCCGTGGACTTTGCGCCGCGTGGCAGCCGTGCGGACGACGGCGATGAAAACGGCGAGGAACCCGGCAACTTCCTGCGCGTGCACCGCTTTTCCTCGATCGCGATCGAGGAGAGTGTGCGCAGCAGCGCCAACGTACTGCGCTATCTCGTCTCGCTCGCCGAGCAGCTGGCAACCGAGGCGGACCTGCTCGCCACGCTCGAAGCATGGTTCGCGAGCGGGCAGCGCCGGCGCCAGACGGCCGAAACGTTAGGTGTGCATCCGAATACGCTCGACTACCGGCTCGAGCGCGTCGAAACGCTGCTGGGCGCGAAACTCACTGATGCGCACTGGATTGCGCGGCTGGATATCGCGCTCAAGCTGCGCGGGGCGACGCAGGGTTCGGAGCGCGACGGCAAGAAGAAGGAGAAGAAGGGGCGCCTCGGGGTAAAGAGGGCGAAGAGCGCGGCGCGCTGAACGACGTGGCGCGCTCCTTTCGCGTTTCACCCCGCGTCGCGCAATTCCCGCCGCAGGATCTTGCCCACCGTCGACTTCGGCAGCGCCTCGACGAAGCTCACCACGCGCGGCACCTTGTACGCCGCGAGTTGCGCCCGGCAATGCGCGATCACAGCTTCCTCGCTCAGCACCGCCTCACGCACGGGCACCACGAACACGCGCACGGCCTCGCCGCTGCGCTCGTCGGCCACGCCCACGCACGCGCATTCGGCCACGCCGGGCAGCGCGGTCACGACCGCCTCGATTTCATTCGGATACACGTTGAAACCCGACACGAGGATCATGTCCTTCGAGCGATCGACGATGCGCAGGAAGCCACGCGCGTCGAACATACCCACGTCGCCGGTGCGAAAGTAGCCATCGTCTGTGAAGGCGGCGCGCGTTGCCTCGGGCTGGTTCCAGTAGCCCTGCATCACCTGCGGACCCTTCGCGCAGATCTCGCCCGGCTCACCCGGCGCGGCTTCGACGCCGTCGTTCATCAGCTTGACGTCGGTAGAGGGCACCGGCAGTCCCGTCGTCCCGGTGAAGTGATCGACGCTCCCCGGATTGAACGACAGCACCGGGCTCGTTTCCGAAAGCCCGTAGCCTTCGCGGATGAAGCCGCCCGTAATGGCCTGCCAGCGCTCGGACACCGTGGGGATGATCGCCGCGCCGCCACCGCCCGCGAGCCGCAGCCGCGAAAAATCGACCTCGCCGATGCGCGGATGCGCAACGAGCCCCGCATAGAGCGTATTCACGCCCATGAAGCTCGTGGGCCGCGCAGCCTTGAACACGTCGATCATGCCGCTCAGATCGCGCGCGTTCGCAACGAGCCAGTTCTCGGCGCCAATCGAGAAGTAGGTGATGAGATTCACTGTCAGCGCGAAGATGTGATAGAGCGGCAGCGCGGTGACGACGACTTCCTCGCCCGGGTTCATGAAGCCCGGCATGAAGGTCTTGAATTGCTCGACGTTGGCGACGAGGTTGCGATGCGTGAGCAGCGCGCCCTTGGATAGCCCGGTCGTGCCACCCGTGTATTGCAGGAAAAGCGGATCGTCGCCGCACAACGCGGGGGCGTCGAACGGCAATCCGGCGCCCTGCGCGAGCGCCGCCGCAAACGAGCCGGGCTGCGCATCGCGCTCGCCGCTCGCGCTTGTGCAATCGCTCGCGGCGACGCTGAGCACGTTCTTGACGGACGTATTCGCCTTGATCGCATCGAAAGTGGGCAGCGCGCCGTCGAACGCCACGAGCGTTTGCGCGCCGGAATCCGCCAGCTGGTGCTGAAGCTCACGCGGCGTATAGAGCGGATTCACGTTCACCTGCACCGCCCCTGCCCGCACGACGCCGATCAGCGCGATGGGAAACGCGAGCAGGTTTGGCAACATCACGGCGACGCGGTCGCCCTTCTTCACCCCTGCGTGCTGCAAATACGCCGCGAAATCGCGCGAGAGACGATCGACGTCGGCGTAGCTGAGCGAAGCGTCGCCCGGCGAAGCGTCGCCCGCGCGCAATGCCGGCCGGTGCGCATGTTCGCGCATCGCCTCATTGAACATATGGGCGAGCGACGGATGCCGGTCGGCATCGATGGTAGCGGGAATCTCGCCATAGCTGGCGAGCCAGGGGGCTTTCGACACGTTCGTCTCCATGAAATCAATGCGCGGCTTGTCTGCGGGGTGCCACGTTTCACGCCCATGCTACGGGCTTGGCCGAGCCGGGAGAACTGGGAAAGCGGATAAGGTGATTGTGAAAAGTCACAAAAGCGCGTCCGCGCGCGAATCGGTGCGGCGTCACGTCCGTGTCTGATTTCTGTCAATTGTGCGACACTGCGTCGTCTCGTCCGCATCGCGCTTTCAGCGTGCCGACGCGGCACCGCGCCACGCATGTTTGCGAACCCGCATACGCTGCGCCGAGGCGCTTCCTCAAGCGGATTGACCAGAGCCACCACGCTTTCATGCCGGACATACCCTTGTCCCCCTACCGCGCGCCGAGCGCACGCCGCCGCGGTATCGGCATCGCCCTATTTCTCGCCATCATCGCGGCCGGGGCGATTTACGTAATCGATCATCTCGTCGTTGATTTGCGCGCCGTGCGCGAAAGCTCGGCGCTGCCCTTCATCCTGCTCGGGCTTGCGCTCCTCATCGCGCTCGGCTTCGAGTTCGTGAACGGCTTTCACGACACCGCCAACGCCGTCGCCACCGTCATCTACACGAACTCACTCGATCCGCATCTCGCGGTGGCGTGGTCGGGCGCGTGGAATTTCATCGGCGTGCTCGTCTCCAGCGGCGCGGTCGCATTCGGCATCCTGCAGCTGCTGCCGGTGGAACTCATCCTCCAGGTGGGCAGCGGCGCGGGCTTCGCCATGGTGTTCGCCCTGCTGCTCGCCGCGATCGTCTGGAACCTCGGCACCTGGTATTTCGGCTTGCCTTCATCCAGTTCGCATACGCTCGTGGGCTCGATCATCGGCGTGGGGATCATGAACCAGTTCATCAGCGGGCCTTCGGGCACGAGCGGCGTGGACTGGGACCAGGCGGCAGGCGTAGGCAAGGCCCTGCTGTTCTCGCCCGTGGTCGGCTTCGTCATGGCCGGGTTGCTGCTCCTCGTGCTCAAGCTGCTCGTGCGCGTGCCCGCGCTCTATGCCGAGCCCAAAGCCAACCAGGCGCCGCCGCTCTGGATCCGCATCCTGCTCATCCTCACCTGCACCGGCGTTTCGTTCGCCCACGGCTCGAACGACGGGCAGAAGGGCATGGGCCTCATCATGCTGATCCTGATCGGCGTCGTGCCGACCGCCTATGCGCTCAACAAGGCCGTCACGCCCGAGCAAACCACGGCGTTCGTGGTCGTGGCGCGCGAGGCGTCCGCAACGCTCGGCCGATACGCGCACGGCGCGCCGCCCGACAACGCGCGCGCCGAGGTCGAGGCATTCGTGCGCACACGCCAGCTCACGCCCGCCACGCTGCCCGCGCTGCGCCAGCTCACCGACACCATCGCCGACCAGGTCGCGCTGTCCGGCTCGATGGCGACGGTGCCCGACGCGATCGTCGACAACGTGCGCAACAACATGTACGTGACGAGCGAAGCGATCCGCCTGATGCAGAAGGCGAAGGCACCGGAGATGTCTCCCGCCGACGTTAAAGTGCTCGACACCTTCCGCAAGCAGATGGATCACTCGACCAAGTTCATTCCGACGTGGGTGAAGGTGGCCGTCGCGCTCGCGCTCGGCCTCGGCACGATGGTGGGCTGGAAGCGCATCGTCGTGACGGTGGGCGAAAAGATCGGCAAGCAGCATCTCACCTATGGTCAGGGCGCCTCGGCCGAAGCGATCGCCATGATCACGATCGGCATGGCCGATGTCTACGGCCTGCCGGTGTCGACCACGCACGTGCTCGCGTCGGGCGTGGCCGGCACGATGGCCGCGAACGGCTCGGGCCTGCAGTGGGCGACCGTGCGCAACCTCGTGCTCGCGTGGGTGCTCACGTTGCCTGCTTCGATTGCGCTTGCTGCAGGTCTTTACTGGATGTTCCGGCGGCTTCTCTGACATCGGCTTCACGCAGCATGTCGCGCAAACGGAACTTCTGCACCTTGCCTGCGGGCGTGGTCGGCATGGCGTCGAGCAGCCATAGCCGTTCGGGCAGGTACTGCACGGCAACCTTGTGCGCCCTGAGAAAGCCGACGAGCGAAGGCAGATCGACCGCCTCGCCGGGCCTCGCCACCACCACGGCGCAGGCGCGCTCGCCCAGCCGCTCGTCCGCGTACGCGACGATCGCCACCTGTGCCACGGCGGGATGCCGGTAGAGCAGCGATTCGATCTCCACCACCGGAATATTCTCGCCGCCGCGGATGATCACGTCCTTGCCGCGGCCGCTGATGCGGATGTAGCCGCGCGCGTCGACGATCGCGAGGTCGCCCGTGTCGAACCAGCCTTGCGCGTCCGTCGCATTGAGGTGCGCGCGCTTGAGGTAGCCGCCGAAACCCGAGCATGCGCGCACGAAAAGCCGGCCCGCTACGTTCGGCGGCAGCGCGTGGTCGTTCTCGTCCACCACCTTCACTTCCACGCCCGGCAGCGGCGCGCCATCGGTCGTGGAGGCGCGTTCGTCTTCGTCGTCCAGATGCGTGAGCGTCACGGCGCCCAGCTCCGTCATGCCCCACGCGGAGACGATCTTCGCCCCCAGCGCCATGCGTGCGCGATCGACCAGTGCGCCGGGAATGGGCGCGCCCGCGCACAAGAACGTGCGCAGCGTCGGCACACGCGTGCCCGTCTCGACGGCCGCGTCGGCGAGATCGCCGAGGAACGCCGTGGACGCCATCGTGAACGTCGCGCGTTCCTGTGCGATCAGCGCAAGCGCCGCCTCCGGCTGCCATACGTCCTGCAGGACGGCGCTCGCCCGCAATGCAATGGGCATCATGAGGCCATACATGAAGCCGGTTTGATGCGCCATCGGCGAAGCCATCAGCACGACGTCGTCGCGGCCCAGACGCATGGCCTGCGCATACGGGAAGATGTTCGAAAACAGCGTGTTGGACGTGTGCATCACGCCCTTGGGCTCGCCCGTCGTGCCGGATGTGTAGAGCAGCTGCGTTACGTCGTCGGGGCCGGGGCGATTGCGCGTGAGGATGGCTTCGGCGTCACTCGCTTCTTCCCAGCGCGGGCCGCTCAGGAGCGCTTCGAAACTGTTGCGCGCCGGCTCGCCTGCGTCGGTTGCGCCCACGACCACCACGTGCTGCAAGGCGGGGAGTTCAGGCCGCAGCGCGCGCAGCATGGCCTCGTAGTCGAAGCCTCGATAGCGCCGCGGCACGACCATCACCTTGCTGCCGCCATGGTTGAGCATGAACGACAACTCGCGCTCGCGAAAGATCGGCATGAGGGGATTGAGCACGGCACCGATGCGCGAGCACGCGAGATAGAGCAACGTGAACTGCCAGCAGTTCGGCAGTTGCATCGAGACCACGTCGCCCTTTGCGACGCCGAGCCTGGCCAGGCCCACGGCGATGCGGTCCGCCATGCGCGCCATCTGCGCGTAGGTGAAGCGCGTGGTCTCGCCCTCCTCGATGCGTACCGCCGTGAGCGCGATCTTCGCCGGACATTCGGCCACGCAGGCGTCCAGCTCGTCGTTGATGGTGCGCCCGGGCCACCAGCGCCTTGCGTCCTCGCGCGCGCGGCGCGGCCCGATCAGTACCGCGTCGAACTCCATGTGCAGCCTCCCGTGGCGTTGCAGGAAACGTCGCAGGCGGCGCGCATCATGCCGGCACCGCGTCGCGGCCCGCGTTCGAGCGCGCGATGATGGTCTTCATGATCTGGGCCGTGCCGTCGCCGATCTGGAAGCCGAGCACGTCGCGCAGGCGCTGTTCGAGCGGGCCGCGGTCGTAGCCGCCGTGCCCGAACGAAAGCAGGCATTGATGCACCACGTCGTAGGCGAGCTTCGGCCCCCACCACTTGCACATGGCCGCTTCGGCCGTATGCGGCAGTCCACGGTCCTTGAGCCACAGCGTTTGCAGACACAGCAGGCGCGCCGCCTCCACCTGGGTGGCGTATTCGGCAAGCGGATGCGACACGCCCTGGAACGCAGAGAGCGGCTTGCCGAAGGCTTCGCGCTGGGCGACGTACTCCCACGTTTCTTCGAGGCTCACGCTCGCCACGGCGAGCACCTGCAGGCCGATCAGCGCGCGCGAAAAGTCGAAACCCTGCATCACCTGAACGAAGCCCTTGCCCTCGTCGCCCAGCAGGTGGTCCACCGGCACGCGCACGTTCTCGAAGAAGATCGAACCGCGTCCGATCGCGCGCTGCCCGTGGCAGTCGAAGCGGTTGCGCGTGACGCCGGGTAGATCCATCGGCACGAGGATGGCCGAGACGCCGCGCGCGCCATCTGCCACGCTGCCGGTGCGCGCGAACACCACGGCGGCGTCGGCCTGATCGGCCGCCGAAATCGAGGTTTTCTCGCCGTTGAGGACGTAGTGGTCGCCCATATGCTCCATTTTCAGCCGCAGGTTTGCGGCATCCGAGCCGCCGCGCGGCTCCGTGAGCGCGATGGCGAGCAGCGCGCGCCCCTGCGTGAGGCGCTCGAGCCACGGGCGCGCAATCTCGGGCGCGGCGTGCTTGGCGAGGATCTGCCCGTTGAGCGAGGCAAGCAGGTTGATGTACGAGAGGCTCAGGTCCGCACGCGCAATCTCCTCGTGGATCACCCCCGCGGCGAGACAGCCGAGGCCCTGGCCGCCGTACTGCTCGGGCAATTCCGGCGCGATGAAGCCCATCTCGCCCATTTCGCGCATGAGGCCGCGATCGAGCACGCGTGTGGTGTCTCGCTCGATGAAGCCAGGCGCGACGCGCCCTTGTGCGAAGCGCCGCGCGTGCTCGCCGAGCGCGGCGAGGTCTTCGTCGATATACGGATTCATGATGTCTCCCTGAAGCGGCCTGCCCTATTCATTCGTCATCCTGATCGTCACGGAGACGCCGTTACCTGGCGTACTTGCGGAACTCGGGTTTGCGCTTCTCCTGGAAAGCGCGCACGCCCTCGCGCGATTCTTCCGTGTCGTAGTAGAGCTTGAGCGCATACATGCCCATGCCGGCAATGCCCGCCTGATGCGCGGTGTCCATATTGAACGAGCGCTTGGCGATCGCAATGGCCGTGGGGCTCTTTTCCATGATCTCGTCGCACCACTTCTGCACTTCCGCGTCGAGCTGATCGTGCGGCACGACCGCGTTCACGAGGCCCATGGCCAGCGCTTCGGCAGCCGGATAGCGGCGGCACAGATACCAGATTTCGCGCGCCTTCTTTTCGCCCACCACGCGCGCGAGAAACGCCGTACCGTAGCCCGGATCGACCGAGCCGACCTTCGGGCCCGCCTGCGCGAACACGGCCTTTTCCGATGCGATGGTGAAATCGCAGATCGTGCACAGCACATTGCCGCCGCCCACCGCATAGCCTTGAACGCGTGCGATCACGGGTTTTGGCACGTCGCGAATCGCGGTGTGCAGTTCTTCCATCGGCAGGCCGATCGTGCCGCGTCCGTCGTACTGTCCCGCGTGCGCGGACTGGTCGCCGCCCGTGCAGAACGCCTTGTCGCCCGCGCCCGCAAGGACGATCGCGCCGATCTCGCGGTCGTAGCCCGCCTTGTTGATCGCGTGAATCAGCTCATCGCAGGTGCGGCCGCGAAACGCGTTCATCTTGTCGGGCCGGTTGATGGTGATCCATGCCGCGCCGTTGCGCACTTCGTAGAGAATGTCTTCGTAGTTCATGATCGATGCCTTTGATGGTTCGTAGTCGATAGAGCGCGCGTTCGTCGCCGTTAGCCCGCCATGGTCAGGCCGCCCGATACGCTCAGCACCTGGCCCGTGATGTAGTTCGCGTCGTCGCTCGCGAAGAACACGATCGCGCCGGGCAGATCGTCGGGCTGCCCGATGCGGCCGAGCGGAATGGAGCGCTGGAACGCTTCCAGCAGCTTTTCGGGGTTGCCCGCGCCTTCCTTGTATTCGGCGAAGAGCGCGGTGTCGGTCGGGCCCGGGCAGACCACGTTCACGGTGATGCCGTGGCGCGCATGCTCACGCGCAATGGTTTTCGAAAACGCCACGAGGCCGCCCTTGCACGCCGCATAGACTGCTTCTCCCGACGACCCAACGCGCGCGGCGTCCGAGGCGATGTTGACGATGCGACCGCGCTTGCGCTCGACCATGCCGGGCAGCACCGCGTGATGCATATGCAGCGCGCCCGTGAGATTGATGGCGATGAGCTTGTCCCACTGCGCCGGTTCGGTCTTCGTAAACGGGCGGAAAACGTCCCAGCCCGCATTGTTCACGAGCACATCCACCGGGCCGAGCTGCGCTTGCGCCTGCTCTAGCGCCGTTTCCACTTCGGCGCGATTCGTGATGTCGCAACGCAGCGCCAACGCCTGGCCGCCCTGTTCGTGAATCTCATCGACCACCTTCAGCGCCGCGTCCAGCGACAGATCCAGCACCGCCACGCGCGCGCCCTCGGCCGCGAAGCGCCGGCAGGTCGCCCCGCCGATGCCGCCGCCACCGCCCGTCACCACGACTGTCTTGCCTTCGAGTTTTCGCACCGCGATCCTCCATTCGGTTGAGCAGTACCATAGACGCCTTCGACGCCGGGCCGGCCTTTTGGTCCCACCGCAATTTAAGTCAACATATTGACGTATACTAGGTAACACCCACATCGAAGACAAGTGCGGAATCACCAGGAGAAACCCTTGCGAAAAACACCAATATTTCAGGATTCAAGCCGCTTCGATCTTGCCAACCGGCTGTTCTTCCGGCTCTACCAATGCGCAAACATGTTGCATAAAACGGGCACGCGCGCCGTGGAAGCCGAGGGTTTGACCACGCAGCAATGGGCCGTGCTCGGCGCGCTTTCGCGCCCGGAAGCCCAGCCGGGCATGAGCGTGGGTGATCTCGCGCGCTATCTGATGGTGAGCCGCCAGAACCTCTCGGGCCTGATCAGCCGGATGGAACGCGACGGCCACGTGAGCACCCACGCGGATGCGCGTGATCGCCGCTCGCGCCTCGTCTGCATGACCGGGCCGGGCCGCAAGCTATGGGTGGCGCAGGCCACGCCGAAAATCGAGGCGTACTACGAAGCCGTGCTGGACAATTTTTCGTCGGACGACATGACGCACACGCTGCACTATCTGCTGAAGCTGCTCGATAACATGAAGCGCGTGGATGAACGGGAACGCGTGGCGGACGACGACGATGCGTGAGCGCGCTCGGCTACACTCTGACGTCACGCACAAGGAGAAAACCGCATGAAGATGGACGCAAGTTCGTTCTCACGTCCGGCATGAGCTATCAGGTGGGCGACAAAGCCGAGGCACACCAGTCGTACACGCGTGTGGGTGCGAAGCTCTTCGTCGTCGATTGAAAGCGATGCCGCTTCAGCGCGGCGCGCCGAGATCGGCGTCGAGCCGCTTGCGCAGGTCGCGCACCACGCGCGCGGCGGGAACGAGCCACCACGTGGGCGCCGCCACGGAGAAGTCGTACGCGAGCGCCGTCTGCGCGGCGCCGGTCGTGTGCGCCCGGCAGCGGAACGCCACCATGTGGCGCCGCGTGGCGGTTTGCGAACCAGGCGAGAAGCGCATGACCGCACGCAGCGCGAATTGCGTATCGTCGGGTGCGGCCTCGTACGATTCGATGCTCCACTCCGCTCCGTAGTGCGCCTCGTGACGCAGCGCCGCGCTCACGCGCAGGCGCGTTTCATCGGCGGGCAAGGCCACGGCGTGCTCGCGCCCGGCACGCCCGGCGCGATACAACGTGCGCTGCGACCAGCCCCAGCCGAACGTGAGCACCACGCCGCCCGCCACGAGCGCCCACTGCAGAATATGGGTGAGCCAGCGGCCCACCTCGAAGCGCGCAATGGGCGCGAGCAGCAAGCCCGCGATCCAGTGCGCGGCAACGAAGATCACGATGCACGCGAACACGCTCGCGGAAAGCGTCAGCAGCCAGCCCCGCGACGGGTCGTCGAATTTCGCAAACAGGAAATCGCGCACGCCGCCTGAACGCGCGTGCACGGCATCGGTTTCAGGCGTGGTTGCGCCCTCGGGCTCGCCTCGCTGGGCGGCATCCGCTTCGCCGCGCAGCCCCGTGAGTTCGCCGTGCAGCGAGTCGCGTTCGGTCCGCATGCGCTGGAGCTCGTCGAGGGTACGCGTGCGCTCGGCGCGCAGCCCGTCCAGCTCGGCGCGCACGCGTTCGCGCTGCGCCAGCAGCGCCTGCATCTGCGCGTGCAGTTCGTCGGCCTGCGCGACGCTCAGCGCGGAGCGGCTCACCGGCGGCGCATGATGCACGGACCAGTACGCCTCGAGCAGCTCGCGCGCTTCCTTGACGCGCTTGAACTGGTCGTCGGCCCAGCGCATCGAGGCGGCCGTGGGGTGCCGCCATTTGTCGGGATGCAGGATCTGCGCGAGATGGCGATAGTGATGCTTGATGTCGGCCTCGCTCGCCCCCGGCTCCAGATCGAGCCGGTAGTAGAGGCGGTCGTAATCCACGGGTCGGTAATCGCGGCCTGGCATGACCTGTATCTATTCGTCAGTGGATGGATTGGCAGGCGGCGCAACGCCCGCCCGCTCAAGTTAGCGCAATGCGCCCGGTCCGGCAAGGAAAGCGCCGCTGCCCCTGCCGCTTCCGTGGCCCGCCCGGTTTCAGTGCGGCCGGCCCGCGAGCAGGCGGCTCAACGTCGCGAACGCGGTGGCCGGCAGCTCGTGCAGCTTGCGCACGACCACGGCATCCGGATAGAACGCCTCGACGGCGTCGTCCAGGATGCCGATGCCGACCAGCTCGATGCCCTGCTCCCTGACCGCCTGCACGCGCGCGAGAAGGTCGCTGCGCAACACCGCCGGGTCGCCGTCGCTCGTCGAAGGATAGCCGTCCGAGAGGACGAAGAGCAGCCGCCGGCGCGCCCTGCGCTGCGCGAGCCGGGACGCCGCCCAGGCGAGCGCTTCGCCGTCGGGGTTCTCGTGGCCGCACTCGATGGCCGCGAGTCCGCTCAGGTCGCGCGAGTCGAAACGCTTGAACACGCGCAGATCCAGCCGCTCGACGAAGCGGTTATAGGCCCGCAGATCGGCGCCGGCGGCGCGTTCGCGCTCGTAGCGCGCGCGCATTTCCGGCGCTTCGATCGAGCTGTAGCCGAGCACTTCCGAATCGAAGGCGAGCTGCGTGAGCGCGTCGGCGAGCGCCGCCGCGCACAGGCGCGCCAGCTCGATCTTGCGGCCCGCCATCGAGCCGCTCAGGTCGAGCAGCAGCGTGACGACCGTGTCGCGCCCGCTCGCATGGCGCGCCACGCGAAACGGCGTGCGGTAGCCGCGCGAGGCGGCGAGACGCGCGAGCGCCGCGCGGTCGATCTCGCCGCGCTCCTGCTCGCGCTTCCAGTGCGTGAGTTCGTCGGCCTTGAGCACGCGCTCGAGCTGGGCCTTGAGCGCACCGGTCTCCGCGCGCGCCAGGGCGCGCAGCTTGCGCCAGGCGCTGGCGTCGCCGCGGCCCGTGAGATCGGAGACGGTGTCGTAGGCCGTGGTCAGCGGGATCGACAGACGTGGCCGCCCGGGCTCCGGGCTGCGATTCGTGGCGGCGTGCGGCGCATCCGCTTCGGAAGGCGTTGAGCCGGAGGCGGAATCGGAATCGGCGCTCGCGCGTGCCGAGGCGCCGTCGTCGCCTTCACGGGCATCATCGGGCTGCGCGGCGCCGCCCGCCGGTTCGATGTCGTCGTCCTTGCCGAATGCGTCCATCGCCTGAGCGAGCCGCGCCGATTCGTCGGCGAGGCCTTCGGACGGGCCAGCCGTCTGCATCATGTTGTTCGCGCCGCGTGACGCGAGCGAGCGTACCCCCGCCACGATCGCCGCCGCGGCGCTCACGCTGGTGCGTGTCGACTGGCTCGCGCGGGCCGCGCCGAGCGGAGCGTCGATCGCGCGCAGCGCGGCGGCCAGCGCCGCGGCATCGCGCTCGAGCACGCCCGGCGCTTCGTCCCACAGCGTACGCTCGATCGCCCACGCAAGGCGCTCGCGCCACGCCAGTTTCGACCAGCGTCGCGCGACTGCCTCACTGCGCTGCATACGCCAGCTTTGTGCGAAGCGTTGCGCGCCAGGGAATGCCCGCGCGAATTGCGCGAGCACGCGACGGTCCTCGATCGCCTGCGCAATGCGCCCCGTCACGCCGGCTTGCGGCGTGTCGAGACGCGCCGCTTCGCTATAGCGATGGCGCGCCGCCAGCAAATCGAGCGCGCCGAGCAGCGGGGCTTCATTCGCACCATCATTCGCGAGGCGCGCGGGCAGCACGAAGCGTGCGCCTTCAATGCGCGGCTCGCCCGCGCCGAACGTCACGCTCACGCGCGAGTCGCCGGTCAGCACCCGCGCCAGGCGGCCGAGCGCGCCCGCAGGATCGGCGCTCGCCGTCAATCGTTCTGTTTCGTCCTGCAAACTGGACACAGGGCCTCCACCCTCACGCGTCGAAGATCACGTGATGCCGGATGACGCTGCGGATGAGCGCCGCATCGTCCGCACTCACCTTCGCGTAGATCGCCGGCCCCGCCGCGCGCTCGACGTCGCCCGTGCGCAGCATCAGTTCGGCCCAGTCGATCAGGCGCCGCGTGGAGAACGCGCTCGCGAGATCCTCGCGGGCGAACGCGGCCCGGCAGTCGGCGGCGATGGCGGCGAGTGTGCGCGCGAGCGGCCGCGTGAGCACCGGCAGCGTGCGCAGCAATACTTCGGTTTCCTCTTCAAGTGAGAGATAGTCGAACAGGTAGACGCGCCAGCGGTCGAGAAACGCCTCGTTGAGCAGATTCGCGCCCTGGTACAGATGGCGGTACGCGCTCATCGCGCCCGCGGCGTTCGCGGTGGCGAACAGGCGGAACGACGGATGCGGCTCGACGATTTCGTTGCCGCGCTCCTTGAGCAGCAGGCGCCCGTTCGGTTCCAGCACGGCGGTGAGCACGGCCAGAATGGACGGCTCGGCAAAGTCGAGTTCGTCGATGATGAGCCAGTAGCCCTCGCGCATTGCCACGGGCAGCGCGCCGTCCACCCAGATCGTCTCGCCGCCCTTCACGGTCCAGAAACCCACGAAGTCGCCGATGGTGGTCTGGCCGTTCATGTTCGCGCGCAGCACGCCATAGTCCGCCCGCGCCGCCACCTGCTCGATGAAGCTCGTCTTGCCCGAGCCCGTATGGCCAATCAGCATGACGCGGCGATTTTCTACGATGTCCTGAACGATGTCGTCGCCGCGCTCGGTGAAAAGGTAGGCTGTGTTCACGCGCGGCACCAGCGCGTTCGGCTCGCCGCGCGGCAGGTCGACACTGCCGATGCGTACGGTGGGCGTGCGGGTTTGCGGGCTGGCCCGGGTCGCTTCGCTCTCGCGCGCTGCTTCGACGGCCCGCTGCAAGGCTGCGGAAAATGTGCTGCCCGCCTGTGTGGCTCGCGCTTCGTCGGCGCGCTGCGCTTCGGAAACGAAGCCCTCGCGGCGCCACTTGAGCAGCTTCGCTTCGAGATTGTCGAGATCGATTTCGGTGTCGATGTCGACTCCACCGTCCTCGCCCTGGCCGTGCTCGATGCGGTACATGTGAGTGCGTTCTGAAGGCGAGACGCGCCACCATTCGCTCGCCCGGCCGGCGCCGCGGGTGTAGAGGCCGAGCGGGGCTTCGTCTTGCAGTGCGGGATCGGTTGCGTTCATGGGAGCGAAAGCGGGCAGCGTGGCGCGGTAGGTCGCCCTATCTTATCTGCGCGCGCCGCAGGTGTTACCCGTGCGTGCCGTAGGTGCGCAAAAGCAGTCGGACAACGCGCACACTCGAGATAATCTTCGCCTCTTCAGAAAACCGGTTACGCGATCAACAATCGAGGCATGTCAATTACCGATCGCGAATCTGTTTCAAAGTCTATGCCCAAAGCATAAAAAATAAGAGAAATCGGATTTACATTTATTCGAGATCATAAAATTCAATTCATTCTTGCACCACCACATTGAATAACAAAAATTTGCTTACTAGGCTTGTTACGCAGCAATCCCGCTGCCAACCAAGGAGAAGCACTGATGAATTACGAAACCGATCTGATGGAAATCCTCGAAAATTCCGATTTTGAATCGGAAAATGCCACCGACAGCACGATGGGCACTCCTGGCGGGGCAATGCTTGAAGGCATTTCATGGGTGTACGTCTAATAGGCGCATAACTTACGGCCATCTTCCGCCTCATGAAAATGAGGCGGCTATGTCATGAAAATACTACCGCAAAATGTACACTTCGCCTGGTTTGATGATCAACTCATTGGGCTCGATATTGCTCACGATCGCTATATAGTGCTGCCACCCGATCAATCCAGAACATTCATCGCAAAAAATCTGGCGACTTCTGCCTGCCGCTATGACGCCCAGACTTGCGCGCCGCCCCAGCTTTCAGGCGTTCCCGTCAACTGCTGGAAATTATCACCCGGACAAGTGCGGAATCGCCTTAACATTATTGAATCGGCGAGATTATTTACCGCCCTTCACAAAGTCCACCAAACCTCAAGAACTCAGCGATTATCCGGCCTCCTTCATCTCATTGAATCGGAGCGCATTCAGCGAAAAAACAAGCGAACAATACGAAATGAAAATGATCTCGCAGCATCACTCAATCTCATCTGCTTTCTTTATCCCGTGAAGACCAAATGTCTGGAATGGGCGTGTACGCTGATTATCGCGGGCTACCGCAATGGACTGGACATGAAGCTGGTAATTGGTATTCAAAACAGGCCCTTCTTTGCGCACGCCTGGGCTGAACTCGATGGTCGAGTCGTGGGCGACGACCCCGCGCGTCGACGTCAACTCGCCGTAATCCTTGAAACGCCCTAGGCCTCCAATGATCAACGCCACCCTCTACGCACGCGATCGCCAGTACGCGTGCGGCGATGCCCCAACTGCGCGCACATGGACTTCCGGGGCGGATCTCGTCGCCAGCTTTCGCATGGCCCGCGAGGGGAACGTCGATTCCCCAGTAAGGTTCGGCGAGAGCGCGGCAGCCTCGTGGTGCATCGCCGGTCAAATCTTCTCCCTGTCACAGGGATCGCCTGCTCGTGAAACGAACCTGGTGACAACATTCCTGCATGACGGCGAAAAAGTACCGGAGCAATATTGGGGCACCTATGCCATCGTCGTCTACGATCGGCAAAGAGACCGCTTTCTGGCTTTCTGTGATCCCTGCGGCCAGTTCCCCGTCTATTACTCAACCGGCGCAAATGGCGAACTCAATCTGGCATCCGACGCCGCAGATTTGAGGCCCGGCGGGCGGGACGTCGCGCAACCGAATATCTCCTGGCTACACGGCTATCTGGCGTACGGGTATGGCGAAGCGGGCGAGACGGGCTGGAAGGGTATCTCCCTGCTTCCGCCGGGCACTCTGCTCACTTTCAAAGGCGGCAATCTCCAATTCTCGAGACTTTGGTCGCCAGCCAAGCCGACTCGTCCTCTGATGCACAATGATCCCATAGCCGTGCTCACCACTGTCGTCAGATCTCTGCTCGGGTCCGTGCCGGAGGCAATACTCGAGTTGTCCGGTGGACTAGAGTCAACGGCGCTTGCCGTTGCCCTGCATCGCGCAGGCCTTTCTACGCGAACTATCGCCGTCACACACTTCGATCCGCATCGAGCGTCGTCGAATGAGATATCTGTCGCTCGAAGCGTGGCCAATCACTGCAAGTTGCGATACAAAACGTTTCCCTTGCTCGCGCAGTTACCGTTTGCGCCAGTTTCAATCATCCCTTTTGTTGCACGCCCTTCGACACAACTGTGCTTTCTTGCGCAATCCAGCGGTCTGGCTAACGCCGGCCTTGCGCGAGCAGACGGGATACTTGTAAACGGTCACGGAGGCGATGCCTTGTTTCTCGCGCCACCAGCCTTTGGCGTAGCGCTGGACGCGGCCGCCAGCTTCCGACTTCTGCGCGCAACGGCGATCGTGCGTGATCTCGCCGTCATGTATCGAGTCCCGATCTGGACTGTCATTGAACGATCAATGCACGCGACGACGCAATATTTCCGTGGAGCACTCGGGCAACATGCCTCGCTTGATGTCGTGCGGGCCTATCCTTTGCCGCCGCCGCACGGCTTGTATGACGACGTACTGGCACGCGGGCGGTTGCGCTTGCGCCCAGGCCGGCGGTACCAGATCGCAGCACTCGGAGCAACGCTCGATGAAACGGTCGTTCAAGTCCGTCCAACTGCACACAGGCCGATTCTGCCGTTTCTCTCACAGCCGATCGTAGAGCTTGCGCTACGGACGCCCCTCGAGGATCTCTTCACGGGCTACCACAATCGGTTGACCGTCCGGCATTCTGCCTTTGCGACATCAAAGCTGCCGAATCTCTGGCGAACCGACAAGGGGGACACGACGCACTCGGCCCTGCAAGGGCTTCGCGTTCACTACGACCACGTCCGCGAGACCTGTCTCGATGGATTCTGCGTTACTAAATCTCTCGTCCATCGGCAGGCGTTGGAAAGTCTCATCAAACGCGCAGCACTGGGATTCCCCAATGGTCTTCGCGAAATCACGCGTATCTATGCAACCGAGATATTCCTGCAAGGAGCCGGGCACAGGTCAAAGCTGTCTGCACGCGTGGACTTAACGTAGCCCGTGCCGGCATGAAATGTCGACGTTTTCATCGTAGTCGCCCACCCACATCAATCGCAATTACCAGAGGCCCGCATGTCGTTTCCATTGGAGTTGGTACGCGAATACATCGCTGCGTACCGGATTGCCGTTAGTCACGACAAGGCACTTCCCGCTCGCTTTGCTGCGGCAACGCTGATCATGATCGCCGTCGTCGCTCTCGAAAGTGCAGTGCCGTGGCTATTGCGAGAAAGCACCAATGCGCTCTCGGTCGAGCGCGCCCCTGGCTTCGGGGGAGCAGCCGTCACGCTCGCGGGCGTCTACGGCCTGTGCTGGACCGCAGCACGCGTCTCAGAGTGGATCAAAACAATATTCTCATCCGCCACGCTTGCCCGATCCGACGCCGCGTTTCAGAAAGCCTATTGTGCGCATCTCATTCGCGTCGAATACGCCAGGCTCGCGACGATCGATCCTGGCGCGACGGTATCGGTCATCGCCAGGAGCCGTACCGCTTTCAGTGCAATCACATTTACGCTCTTCTGGGTAATCGTGCCGGCGCTCTTCCAGCTCGTTGTCACGGCATCGATTCTCTGGCGTGTGACCAATCTCGCATTTGCTGCTGCGTTCGTCGGCGCAATCGGCGCACTGTTCGCGGCGACGTGGAGGCTCGCTGCGAAAACGAGAGGCGCTCACGCCCAGATTTTCGATGCCTCGAATCTTCTCTCCAGCCATCTGGTGGAACGGCTAGGCTTTATGCTGGATATCAAATTGAACAACGCCTATGAGCGCGAAGAAGCCGGACTCGACCGCATCCTTGCCGTTTATGTCGCGCAAATTTCGCACGGCAATGCGCGGCTTGCGCTGCTGCTTGCAGCGCAAGCGTTTTTCACCGGACTCGTGCTGTCGATCTTCACAATCGTCGCAGCGACAGCGGTCACGCGCGGCGTTTTCCGCATCGGCGATTTTGTGATGATTACCGGTTATGTCGTGGCGCTGACCGCACCATTCACGGGCCTCGCTGCTTCACTTTCCGATCTGCGCAGAAGTCAGCTTGCCTTGCACGAAGGCCTCGGCATTCTTGCACTGCCGCCCGAGCCGGGTGGCGTCGAGGTCGCAATTGCACTTGACGCGAACCCCGTTTTTGCCTTGTCGGATGTCGATATTTCATTCGGAACACGAGCGATTTTTCGCGGAGCCAACCTTATCGCGAATCGAGGCGAGGTAACCGTCCTGATCGGACCATCTGGAAACGGGAAGTCGACACTCGTCAATCTGATGCTCGGCCTCATGCGCCCCGAACGCGGGCGGGTCGAGTTGAATGGCGTTGACGTTTCTACACTCTCTCCAGCTTCGATATCGCGGACTGTCGCTGTCGTTCCGCAAAACCCGCTGATCATCAGCGGAACGCTCCGTGAAAATCTTGCTTTCGGCTGTGCAGACCCGCCTTCCGACGAGCAGTTGCTGGCGCTGGTCTGCGCGCTGGAACTGCAAGGACTCGCCGGCGAGTCGGGCGGCAACGTGCTCGATGTCATCGTCGGCGTACAGGGTCGAGCGCTTTCCGGCGGCGAAAGGCAACGTATCGCGCTGGGTCGCGCCCTTGCGCGCCACACTTCAGTCATCGTCCTCGATGAGCCAACCTCTTCACAGGATCCGTCCCGCGAGGCGCGGGTGCTGGAACAGGTACGCCGTCGCGTTCCCACGATCATCGCAATTACGCATCGTGAAGCGTTGCTGGAAATGGCAGATCGCGTCTATCAGGTCGATAAAGGGCGCGTCGTCGAATCGAGTGCCAGAAGACAAGCGGCCACGACCAGGCAGAGCGGATAATGTCGCGGAACGCTCACCCCCCAATTCCCCCGGAGCCCCCATGCCGCAAGCCGCGCCGCCCGAACTCGACGACGAGCCAGGGCGCGGCCGTTCGCTCGCACGCCACTACCCGCGCGGCCTCCAGATCGAGCCGCACTCGCATACATGGGCGCAGGTGCTCTACGCCGTCTCCGGCGTGATGTGGGTCGAGGTGGAGCGCGAAGCGCTCGTCGTGCCGCCGCAGCGCGCCGTGTGGCTGCCTCCCGGCACGCAGCACGCCATTCACATGCTGAGCGCCGTCGAAATGCGCAATCTCTATCTGCACGAGCGCGACAGCCAGCACCTGAGCGAGCGGTGCGACGTGTTCGAGGTCAACGGCCTGCTGCGCGAACTCATCACGGGCCTCGCGGAACACGCGCGCGAAGACGACGCCTGGCTCGACGCCGCCTATCGCCTCGCGTCGCTCGAACTCGCCCACGCGCCGCGCTCCACGCTGCGCATCCCGCTGCCGGACGCGTCCGACCGCCGCCTCGCCACGCTGTGCCGCGCGGTGATCGACAACCCGTCGGCCGATATCGGCTTCGAACAGCACGCGGCATCGGTGGGCGCGAGCGTGCGCACGCTCGCGCGGCTCTTCACGCGCGAGCTTGGCATGGGGTTTGCGGAGTGGCGCCGCCAGGTGCAGCTCGCACTCGCGGTGTCGCGCCTCGCGGAGGGCGAGCCCGTGAGCGCCGTGGCGCGCATGCTGGGCTATCTGCCCAGCAGCTTCAGCGACATGTTCCGCCGCGAACTGGGCGTGCCGCCCAGCGAGTTCCGGCCCACCGGCACCCTTGGCGGCACAGCGGGTTTCGCAGAGGAAAGCGCGGCGCAGTAACGCGCGCGTAGACGCGTGGCGCGGCTCAATGCGGCGGCAGATCGCCCACTAGCGGAAACATGTCGGGCGTATAGCCCATATTGAAGTAACCGGCCCGTGCATAAGTGGCGATTCGCTCGAGGTGCTCGGTTTCGCGCGACGCGTCGCGCAGTTCGGGCTCATCGGCTTGCGGCGTGGGCGGCGGACGGTTCGCCCGGCCGCGCCGCGCGAACCACGCCGGCACGGACAGCATCGACAGCTTCGACATTGCGGACTCCTTGCGAGGCGTTGACCCCTTCCAATCTAGACAGGCGGAGCCGCACACGCAAACAAGCATTTCTGCGATGCATTGCACACCGCGGCCGATGCTCATCCTGCAGCCGGCCCAGACGCTGTAAACACTTGAAAACCTTACAAATAACTAACGTTTCGAAATTGGCGCACGAGTTGGTTAGACTGCGAGTCTTAGCCTTCGCTGCATGGCGAGGCACGGCTTCGACGGCATAACAATCATGAGAATGCGTATGCAGCAACTCGACAGTCTCCGGCAGCAATTCGCGGCACCCAAGCCGTTGAGTGCGCCGACATGGTTTCTCCGCATCGCCTCGCGCGATGTTCCGACCTCCTGGAGGCAGGCATGAGCGACGTCCCGCAGACGCAACCCGCGCCCCAGCCCCCCCCGCCGCCCGCACCCCCCCCGCAGGCGCCGAAGCGCCGCCGCCTCGGGCCGCTCATTCTCGCCATCGTCGTGATCGTGCTGATCGTGCTCGTGGTCGTGCACATCATGCGCAACAAGAAGACGGAGCACGGCGCTACGCCCCAGGTCGTGACCGTCGCCGCCGCCACGCTCGGCCCCATGCCCGTGACGCTCAACGCGCTCGGCACCGTCACGCCTCTTGCCACTGTCACGGTTCTGCCGCAAATCAGCGGCTACCTCACCGAGGTGGGCTACAAGGAAGGCCAGGACGTCGTGAAGGGGCAGTTCCTCGCGCAGATCGACCCGCGCCAGTACGAGATCAGCAAGGAGCAGGCGCTCGCGCAGCTCGCCAGGGACCAGGCCCTGCTGGCGCAGGCGCGCGCCGACCTCGCGCGTTATACGCAGTTGAACGCAAAGCAGTCGATCGCCGCGCAGACCTACAGCGACCAGCAGTTCCTCGTCAAGCAGTATGAAGCCGCAGTGCAGGCCGACAAGGCGAACGTCAGGCTGTTCGAGCTCGATCTGATCTACTGCCGCATCACGGCGCCGGTGTCGGGGCGCGTGGGCCTGCGGCTCGTCGATCCGGGCAACTACGTGACGTCGTCCAGCTCCACGGGCATTGCCGTCATCACGACGATCAAGCCCACCACCGTTCAGTTCGCCATCCCGCAGACTTCGCTCGGCAGCGTGCTCGAGCGCGTCAACGCCGGCGCGAAACTGCCGATCACCGTTTTCAGCAGCGACAACACCCGCCAGATCGCCACCGGCACGCTGTTCGCGCTCAGCAACCAGATGGCCACGGCCACCGGCACGGTCACGCTGCGCGCGAGCGTGCCCAACGACAACGAGGCGCTCTTTCCCAACGAGTTCGTCAACGTGAGGCTGCTCGTCGACACGCTGCAGAACGCCGTGCTCGTGCCGACGCCCGCCGTGCAGACCGGCGCGCCCGGCGACTACGTGTACCTCGTGAACGCCGACAACACGGTGTCGGTCCACAAGGTCACGCTCGGCCCGAGCGACGGCCGCTACACGGTGATCTCCGCAGGCCTGCAGCAGGGTCAGCATGTCGTGACCGACGGCCTCGACCGCCTCAACGACGGCGCGAAGATCCAGCCCGCGGGGCCGAGGCCCGCCACGCACGCAGGCGCGGCGAGTGCCCCGCACCATGGCAGCGCCCCGGGCGCGGCCAGCGAACCGGGCGCCACGGCGCCGAACGCCTCCGACGCGAGCGCCGCGGCCTCGCAAGCCGGTTAAGCCCCGGGCCCAGCGCCGATGAATATTTCGCGTCTTTTCATCCTGCGGCCGGTCGCGACTTCGCTCCTGATGATCGCGATGGTGCTGATCGGCCTCGTCGCGATGAAGTTCCTGCCGGTTTCCTCGCTGCCCGCGGTGGACTATCCCACCATCCAGGTGCAGACCTTCTATCCGGGCGCGAGCCCGAACGTGATGGCGACCACGGTCACGGCGCCGCTCGAGGTGCAGCTCGGCGAGATCCCGGGCCTGCAGCAGATGATCTCGTACAGCTCCGAGGGCGCCTCGGTCATCACGCTGCAGTTCGACCTCTCGCTGAGCCTCGACGTGGCCGAGCAGAACGTGCAGCAGGCCATCAACGCGGCCAACAGCTTCCTGCCGAGCGGCCTGCCCGCGCCGCCGACCTACGCCAAGGTCAACCCGGCCGACCAGCCCATCCTCACGCTCGCGGTCACGTCGAAGTCGATGTCGCTCACGCAGTTGCAGGACGCGGCCAACAACCGTCTTGCCACCAAGATTTCCGAAGTGCCGGGCGTGGGCCTCGTCACCACGGCAGGCGGCAACGTGCCCGCCGTGCGCGTCGAGGCCGACCCGCAGAAGCTCGCGGCCTACGGCCTGAATCTCGACGACCTGCGCACGCTGCTCGCCAACGTCAACGTGAGCAACCCGAAGGGCAACTTCGACGGCCCCGAGCTCAACTACACGATCAATTCGAACGACCAGATTTCAGACCCGAAGGACTACGAAGACACCGTCATCGCCTATGAGAACGGCTCGCCCGTGTTCATGCGCGACGTGGCGCGCGTGTCCACGGCCGCGCAGGACGTCGAGCGCGGCGCCTGGTACAACAAGACGCCCGCCATCGTGCTGAACGTGCAGCGCCAGCCGGGCGCGAACGTGATTGCCACCGTCAACCAGATCATGCGGCAGTTGCCGCAACTCGAAGCGGCGCTGCCCGCGGGCATGCAGGTCACGGTGGTGTCGAACAGCGTGGGCGTGATCCGCGCTTCGGTGAGCGACGCGGCCTTCGAACTCGTGCTCGCAGTCGCGCTCGTGGTGGCCGTGATCTTCGTGTTCCTGCGCAATCTGCCCGCCACCATCATTCCAAGCATCTCGGTGCCAGTCTCGCTGATCGGCACGCTCGCGATCATGTACGAGCTGGGCTACTCGATCGACAACCTCTCGCTGATGGCGCTCATCATCGCCACGGGCTTCGTGGTGGACGACTCGATCGTGATGATCGAAAACATCGTGCGCTACCTCGAAGAAGGCGACAAACCCTTGCAGGCGGCGTTAAAAGGCGCGGGCCAGATCGGTTTCACGATTCTTTCGCTGACGATCTCGCTGATCGCCGTGCTAATTCCGCTGCTCTTCATGGGCGGCGTGATCGGACGCCTCTTCAGCGAATTCGCCGTCACGCTCGCGGTGACCATCGTGCTGTCGGCCGTGGTCTCGCTCACGGTCGTGCCGATGATGTGCGCGCGCATCCTGCGCGCCCAGGCGGAGCGCCACCCGAGCCGCTTCGAGCGCGTCAGCGAAGGGCTGTTCAACAAGACGCTCAACGCCTACGAGCGCGGCCTGCGCTGGGTGCTCGACCACCAGACGCTCACGCTCGTCGTGTTCGTGGTGACGGTGGTGCTTACCGGGCTGCTGTACGTCGTGATTCCGAAGGGCCTGTTCCCGGTGCAGGACGTGGGCGTGCTGCAAGGCATCAGCGTGGCCGACAACTCCATCTCCTACCAGGCGATGGTGCGGCGCCAGTCCGCCCTGGCCGAAGAAATCCTCAAGGACCCCGATGTCGTTTCGCTCACTTCGTACGTGGGCATCGACGGCATCAACAACACGCTCAACAACGGGCGCTTCCTCATCAACCTGAAAGCGCACGACGACCGCTCCGAATCCGCCGACGAAATCGGGCGGCGCATTCAGCAGTCGGTCGCGAAGGTCGCGGGCGTACGCCTTTACATCCAGCCCGAGCAGGACCTCACGCTCGACACCACGGTCTCGCGCAACCAGTACAACTTCGTGCTGCGCGGGCCGAGCCAGGATGCGTTCGAGCAGTACGTGCCCGCGCTCATCGCGCGCATGAAGCAGATCCCATCGATCCGCGACGTGACGAGCGACCTCAACACGGATGGCCTTTCCGTGAACGTCGAAGTGAACCGCCAGCTGGCGGCGCGCTACGGCATCACGGCGGCGACCATCGACAACGCGCTCTACGATGCGCTGGGCCAGCGCATCGTTTCGACCATCTTCCAGCAGTCGGACCAGTACCGCGTGATTCTGGTGGCGAAGCCCGAGGCGCTGCCCACGGTCGAATCGCTCGGCGACCTCTATCTGCCGAGCCAGACGAGCAGCGAAGGCCAGGTGCCGCTCAAGGGCATCGCGAAGATCAGCATCACGCGCTCGCCGCTCATGATCAGCCACCTCGCGCAGTTCCCCTCGGTCACGATCTCGTTCAATCTCGCCGATGGCGCGTCGCTCTCCGCCGCCGTGCGCGACGTGCGCAAGGCAGAAGCCGCCGTGAGCCTGCCGCCCTCGATCACCTCGTCGTTCCAGGGCGCGGCGCAGGCGTTCGAAGATTCGCTTGCCAGCGAGGTGTATCTGCTGATCGCCGCGCTCGTGGCCGTGTATATCGTGCTGGGCGTGCTGTACGAAAGCTATGTGCACCCGGTCACGATTCTTTCGACGCTGCCTTCGGCCGGCATTGGCGCGCTGCTCGCGCTGATGATCGCGGGCAAGGACCTCGACGTGATCGGCATTATCGGCATCGTGCTGCTGATCGGCATCGTCAAGAAGAACGCCATCATGATGGTGGACTTCGCGCTCGAAGCCGAACGCGTGCAGGGCAAGCCGCCGCGCGAGGCGATTTTCGAAGCGTCGCTGCTGCGTTTCCGGCCGATTCTCATGACGACGCTCGCGGCCATGCTCGGCGCGCTGCCCATGCTGCTCGGCAGCGGCACGGGCTCGGAGCTACGCCGCCCGCTGGGTCTCGCGATCATCGGCGGGCTCACGCTTTCGCAGATGCTCACACTGTTCACGACGCCCGTGATCTATCTGTTCTTCGACCGGCTGGCGGAACGCTTCGGCCGCAAGCGCAAGCCTGAAAGCCACGCGGACGGCGGCTCCGGCACCGGCGCGCCACCCGCGCCCGAGGGCACGCCGTGAACATCTCGGCGCTCTTCATCCGGCGGCCGGTCGCGACCTCACTCCTCGCGATCGCGATCCTCATTTCGGGGACGCTCGCCTTCTTCCGGCTGCCGGTCGCGCCGCTGCCCAACATCGCCTACCCGGTGATCGTGGTGCAGGCCAACATGGCGGGCGCGAGCCCGGACATCATGGCGTCCACCGTGGCCGAGCCGCTGGAGCGCCGGCTCGGCACCATCGCGGATGTCAGCCAGCTCACGTCGATCAGCAACACCGGCACGGCGATCATCGTGGTGGTGTTCGGCCTGAACCGCGACATCAACGGCGCGGCGCGCGACGTCGAAGCGGCCATCCAGGCCGCGCGCGCCGACTTGCCCACCACCCTGCGCAGCAACCCAACGTATCGCCAGTACAACCCCGCGAGCGCGCCGATCATGGTGCTCGCGCTCACCTCGGACACGCTCACCAAGGCGCAGCTGTACGACTCCGCCGATTCGGTCATCCAGCAGCAGCTCTCGCAGGTGGACGGCGTGGGCCAGATCACACTGGGCGGCGGCGCGCTGCCCTCGGTGCGCGTCGAACTGGAGCCGGGCAAGCTCAACAGCTACGGCATCGGCCTCGAAGACGTGCGCGCGTCGATTGGCGCGGCCAACGCGAACAGCGCGAAAGGCCATATCGACCAGGGCAACCAGCGCTACACGGTGACTTCGAACGACCAGATCAGCAAGGCCGCGCCGTTTCGCGACGTGGTGATCGCCTATCGCAACGGCTCGCCCGTGTTCCTGCGCGACGTGGCTTCCGTCATCGACTCCAACGAAAACATCCGCAATGCGGGCCTCTACAACGGCAAGTCGGCCGTGCTCGTGATCGTCTACCCGATGCCGGGCAGCAATGTCGTGAAGACGGTGCAGCAGATCCGCGCGCGCCTGCCCTCCATCGAGGCCGCGCTGCCCGCCACGATCAAGGTGGACGTGGCGATCGACCGCTCCGAGTCCGTGCGCGCCTCCGTGGCCGACACCGAGCGCACGCTCTTCATCGCCGTGCTGCTCGTGATCGGCGTGGTGTTCGTGTTCCTGCTCTCGCCGCGCGCCACGCTCATCCCCGCCGTGGCGCTGCCGCTTTCCATCGTGGGCACGTTCGGGCCCATGTACCTGCTCGGCTACAGCATCGACAATCTCTCGCTCATGGCGCTCACCATCGGCACGGGCTTCGTCGTGGACGACGCCGTGGTGGTGCTGGAGAACATCGTGCGCCACGTCGAGGCCGGTATGGACCCGAAGGAAGCCGCGCTCAAAGGCGCGGGCGAGGTGGGCTTCACGGTGCTTTCCATGAGCCTTTCGCTCATCGCCGTGTTCCTGCCGATTCTGCTCATGCCCGGCATCGTGGGCCTGCTCTTTCACGAGTTCGCGATGACGCTCTCGATCGCGATCCTCATCTCGCTCGTGATCTCGCTCACCGTCACGCCCACCATGTGCGCCTACGTGCTCAAGCGCGAGGCGCTGCACAAGAAGCCCTCGCGCGCGGCCGTGTGGATCGACGCGCAGTTCGAGCGCTTCAAGCAGTTCTACTCGCGCACGCTCGATGTCGCGCTCAATCACGCGCGGCTCACGATCTTCATCCTGTTCGCGCTGCTGGTCGGCAACGTGTTTCTCGCGCGGCTGCTTTCCGGCACGTTCTTCCCCGAGCAGGACACCGGCATCCTGATCGGGCAGATCATCGCGGACCAGAGCATTTCGTTCACGGCGATGGAGAAGAAGCTCGCGCAGCTGCAGGCCATCGTGAAGGCCGATCCGGCCGTGCAATCGGTGGCGGGCTTCACGGGCGGGCGCGCGCTCAATTCGGCCACCGTGTTCGTCGAACTGAAGCCGCTCAACGAACGTCGCCTGACGGCCACCGAGGTCGTGAACCGCCTGCGTCCCACGCTCAATGCCGTGTCGGGCGCGCGGCTCTTCATGCAGGCCCAGCAGGACCTGCAGATCGGCGGGCGGCAGTCGGCGGCCGAGTATCAGTACACGCTCACGAGCGACGACGCCGACGCCCTCTTCACCTGGGTGCCGCGCCTCGTGGACGAGCTGAACAAGCACCGCGGCCAGATGTCGGATGTGAACTCGGACCTGCAGCAAAATGGTCTGGAGGCCTACATGACGGTGCAGCGCACGACCGCCAAGCGCTACGGGTTCGATCCGAACCAGGTGGACAACGTGCTCTACGATGCCTTCGGCCAGCGCACCGTGTCGACCATCTACAACGCGATCAACCAGTACTTCGTCGTGATGGAAGTGGCGCCGCAGTACTGGCAGTTTCCGCAGTCGTTCCAGGATATCTGGCTGAGCACGGCGGCGGGCAACGCGAGCGGCGCCGCGCAAACGCAGATGCCGTCGAGTGTCATCTCGGGCGTCACGCCCTTCACGGCCGTGAACACGGCCACCACGGCGAAGGGCAACACCAACGAGCGCAATGCCAACGCGGTGGCCAACCAGCAGAACAACGCGATCGCCAACAGCAAGGGCGGCAGTTCCAGCGGCAGCGCGGACAGCACGGCCGCCGAAACCATGGTGCCGCTCATGGCGCTCATGGACTGGAGAACGCGTCATACGGCCACCCAGGTCAATCACCAGGGCACGGAAGTCGCGGGCACGATTTCGTTCAATCTGCCCCAGGGCGGCTCGCTTTCCGAGGCCGGTACGATCATCGAGCAGGCCGAGCGCAACATCGGCATGCCGGCGTCCATCCACGGCGCGTTCGCGGGCGCGGCGCAGGCCTACGCGCAGTCCATGGGCGTCGTGCCGCTGCTCATTCTCGCCGCGCTCGCCGTGGTCTATATCGTGCTGGGCGTGCTGTACGAAAACACCATCCACCCGCTCACGATCCTCTCGACGCTGCCTTCGGCCGGCATCGGCGCGATTCTCGCCATGCTGATCTTCGGCACGCCGTTCTCGGTGATCGCGATGATCGGCATCATCCTGCTCATTGGTATCGTCAAGAAGAACGGCATCATGATGGTCGACGTCGCCATCCAGTTGCAGCGCCACGAGGGTATGGAGGCGCGCCGCGCGATTCACGAAGCCGCCGTAGTGCGTCTGCGCCCGATCATGATGACGACCTTCGCGGCCGTGCTCGGCGCGCTGCCGCTCGCCATCGGCATTGGCCAGGGCGCTTCGCTGCGCCAGCCGCTCGGCGTAACGGTGATGGGCGGCCTGCTCCTGAGCCAGGTCTTTACCCTGTACACCACGCCGGTGATTTACCTGTTCCTCGACCGCCTGCGCGCACGCCTCGCGCGCTGGGCCGCGCGCCTGCCGTGGAATCGCCAGGCCGATGAGAGCGCATCATGATGAAGACTCGCCTTAATCCATCGCTCACGCGAATGCTGATCGCCGCCGCAAACGCCACCACGCGCGCGCTGCCGCTCGCGCCACTCACCGCCGCGCTGCTGCTCGCGGGCTGCATGGTCGGGCCGGACTACCACCGCCCGCAGGTCACCGTGCCCGCCACGTGGAAGGAACTGCCCGGCTGGACCCAGGCCGAGCCCGAAGCCGCCCAGGGACCCAAGGGCGACTGGTGGACCGCCTTTCAGGACCCGCTGCTCGACGAACTGGAACCGCTCGTCCAGGTGTCGAACCAGACCGTGCGGCAGAGCTACGCGAACTACCAGCAAGCGCTCGCCGAAGTGCGCGTCGCGCGTGCGAGCCTGTTCCCGACCATCGGCATCACCGGCTCGCTCGCGCGCGAGCGCTCCTCCACCGGCACGCTCAGCAGCGTGAGCAGCATCACGTCCACGCCGAGCGGCGCGCGCATCGTCAACGGCGGCACGCTCGAAGCGAACGCGAGCTGGGACATCGACCTCTGGGGCCAGGTGCGCCGCCAGATCGAGGAACAGTCGGCCACGGCCCAGGCGAGCGAGGCGACGCTGGCGAACGCTACGTTATCCGAACAAATTGCCCTGGCGAATGCCGTGATCGATCTGCGCATCACCGATGCCGATATCGACCTGCTCACGCATACCGTGCAGGCGTACTCGGATTTCCTGCGCGTGGTGGCCAACCAGGACCAGGCGGGCACCGTGCCGCCGTCCGATCTGATCTCCGCGCGCACGCAGCTCGAATCCGCGCGCGCGAGCCTGATCGCCCTGGGCGTGGCGCGCGCGCAAAACGAGCACGCCATCGCGGTGCTCGTGGGCCGCAACCCCGAAGAAGTCGATATCCCGCACAGCACGCAGCTTCCCGCGCTGCCCACCATTCCCGCCGGCGTGCCCTCCACGCTGCTGCAGCGGCGGCCCGACATTGCGACCGCCGAACGCCAGATGGCGTCGGCCAACGCAGCGATCGGCGTGGCAGTGGCCGCGTACTATCCGACGATCTCGCTCACCGCGCTCGACGGCTTCACGCAGTCGCCGCTCTCGGGCCTGCTGCACATGAGCAACTATGTGTGGTCGCTCGGTGCGAGCGCGACCCAGACGATCTTCGACGGCGGCCAGCGCAGCGGCCAGGTGGCGGCCGCGCGCGCGAGCTACGACGCGGCGGTGGCGAACTATCGCGGCACGGTGCTGACGGCGTTCCAGGGGGTGGAGAACGATCTCTCGGGGCTGCGCATCCTCGCGCAGCAGGCCGACGTGCTCGACGGCGCCGTGCGCGACGCCATCCGCGGCGCGCAGATCGCGCAAAACGAATACGAGGCGGGCACCGTGGACTACACGACGGTCGCCACGGCGCTGGCTACGCAGGTGACCAATCAGCAGAGCGCGCTCAATGTGCATCAGCAGCGGCTGCTCGATACGGCTTCGCTGATCGGCGACCTGGGCGGCGGCTGGTCCGGGCAGCTGCACGACGCGCAGCATCCGGCGCGCGCGGTGACGCCGGCTTCCGACGCCGCGGCGGCGGGCGCGAGCAGTCCGGCGAACGTGGAAGCGAGCGGAACGCAGGGCGCCGCTGCGAGCCCCTGATCGAGCGAACCCGCGCTACGCGCGCGGCCGCGTTTCCGAAGCTTCCGTCACGGGCATGGCGGAGGCCGGCAGACCGAACACGGCGTCGAAGATCAGGTTGTAGACGTAGTTGTAGACGAGAAAGAACACCGAGAGACCGATATCCATGGCGAACGCCTCGAACAACGTCACTTGCAGCGTGAGCGCGATCATCGGCACGAGCAACACCACGAGGCCGCCCTCGAAGCCGACCGCATGCGCAATGCGGCGCGCAAAGCTGCGGCCGCGTTTCGTCTGGCGCGCTTCCCAGCGCTCGAACAGCAGGTTGTAGACGAAGTTCCAGCCCACCGCGATCAGCGATGAAAACACCGCCGCCGCGCCCGCGCGGTCCATGCCGCTGCCCGAGAGCGAGGCGAAGCTCGTGCCGGTAATCAGGATCGCGATGCCCTCGAACAGCGTGACGTACACGATCCGGCGCTTGATACCCTGCATGAACGAATGCTCCTGATGCGCTTCCCGCGTGGCTTCGGGCTGCGTCGATCGCCGCGCTTGCCGCGAGCGCGGCGAAACCCTGCGCGAATCAACCGAGATCGGTGAAGACCGAAGCCGCGGGCAGACGCGACTTCGGCAGCTTCGCGTTGAAGTCGTCGGCGCTGCGGTAGCCAAGACCGACCACCACCAGCGCGGTGAGGCCCTGCTCGCGCAGGCCCAGTTCCTCGTCGAGCGCCTTTGCGTCGAAGCCTTCCATCGGGCAGGCGTCGATTTCGAGCGTCGACGCGCCGATCAACAGCGTGCCGAGCGCGAGATACGCCTGCTTCTCCATCCACGCCGGCAGGTCGTTGCGCTCGCGATGCAGGTTCACATAGAACGCGCGGGTCTTTTCCTGACCCGCCTTGGCCTCGGCATTGGCGAAGCGGCCGTCGGCCTCTTCCTGCGCGAGCACGCCGGCAAGGTGCGCTTCGTCCATGTCGGTGCGCACGCACAGCACCACCACGTGCGAGGCGCGCGTGACCTTCGGCTCGTTGTACGCGAAACCTTCCATGCCACGGGCGATACGCGCGCGTGCCGCGTCGCTTTCGGCCACCACGAAATGCCACGGCTGCGAGTTCACCGAGGACGGGCTGAAGCGGATCAGCTCCTTGAGTTCGTCGATGACGGCGGCGGGAATCTTGCGGGCGGGATCGAACGCCTTGGTGGCGTGGCGGGCTTTCGCGAAGCGGGTGAGGTTCAAGCGGTTTTCTCCTTCGTATGCGGTCGACCGGGGCAAGACCCGGCAAGGCCGACATCGTACCAGCATCGTGCGCCGGCCGCGGGCGCGGTCTGCGCGGCTGGCGCGCCTGCGCTATGCTGGAAGGCCGGAATCGCCGCGACGGCGCACCCGCCATGCGCCGCCAGCAAGGAGAATACCGATCATGCGCCAGGCCATCCATCATCTGCCGGTGAGCACGCGCACGCGCGGGCTCGTCGAAATCAGCCATGAGGTGCGCGCGTTCGTGCGCGAGCAGCGCATCGCCACCGGCCTGCTCACCCTCTTTTGCCGCCACATGTCGGCGTCGCTCGTCATCCAGGAAAACGCCGATCCTTCGGTGCGACGCGATCTCGAACGTTACTTCGAGCTGCTCGCGCCCGAAGATCCGCAGCGCTACGAGCACGACACCGAAGGCCCCGACGACATGCCCGCGCATTTGCGCACGGCGCTCACACACACGCAGCTCTGCATCCCGGTCGAGCACGGCAATCCCGTGCTGGGCACGTGGCAGGGCATCTACGTGTTCGAACATCGGCGCGCGGCGCACACGCGCGATATCGTGCTGCATCTGATCGGCGAATGAGCCGATCAGGCGCACACGCAAATCCCGTACGCAAGCGCTATGCTACGGCTTTCGTTCAACCGACTCACCGAGGGTTGCCCCAAATGAAACAGTCCGCCGGATCCATGATTTCCTTTACCCGCCCTGACGGCCAGTCGCTCCAGGGTTATCTCGCCAAACCGGAAAAGACCGAAGGCGCGCCCGCCATCGTCGTGATCCAGGAGTGGTGGGGCTTGAACGACCAGATCCGCGGCGTGGCCGACCGGCTCGCTCAGGCTGGCTACCTCGCGCTCGTGCCCGACCTCTATCGCGGCAAGAGCACCGTCGAACAGGAAGAGGCTCACCATCTGATGACGGGCCTCGACTTCGCGGACGCCGCCTCGCAGGACGTGTACGGCGCGGTCACCTATCTGAAGACGCTCACGGACCGCGTGGGCGTGACGGGCTACTGCATGGGCGGCGCGCTCACGCTGCTCGCGGCCACCATGGTGCCGGGCTTGACGAGCGCCGTGGTGTGGTACGGCTTCCCGCCGCTCGAATACATCGACGCGAGCAAGATCACGGCGCCCATCCTCGGCCACTTCGCGACCCAGGACCAGGCGTTCAGCATCGAAACCGTGGCGGAACTCGAAACCAGGCTCAAGGGCGCCAACGTCGACGTCGAATTCCATCGCTATCTTGCCCACCACGCGTTTGCGAACGAGACCGCCGTGGGACCGAACCGCATCCCCATCACGCAGTACGACCCGGTCTGGGCGCAGCTCGCGTGGGACCGCTCGCTGACGTTCTGGGGCCGCACGATGTGGCCGCAGCGCGCGGCGCGCTGAAGCGCTCACAGCGGCCCGCGCGCACGCGCGGATCTGACGTAGAATCGGCGTCGCACCGCCTCGCGCGGGCGACGCCGATTTGCATTGCAGCGCCTTCGTCCCTCTCACGCTTTTCGCGGAGACTCCATGACGCCGCTCATCCTCCAGCGCCCCGCGCTGCTGTTCATCGTGCTGATCCTCGTGCTGCCGCTTGCCGCCGGGCTCGGTGCGAGCGTGCTGCACCGCTACTTCCCGCTCGCCGAGGAGGCGCGCGAGAACTACAAGATCGTGCAGGGCGCCACGCTCACGCTGCTCGCGCTCCTGATCGGCTTCACGCTCTCGATGGCCGTGAGCCGCTACGACCAGCGCAAGAACCTGGAGGAAGAGGAAGCCAACGCGATCGGCACGGAGTATCTGCGCGCCGAACTTCTTGGCGGCGAGGCGGCTGCCCAGACCAAGGCGCTGCTTGCGCGCTACCTTCAGGCGCGCATCCACTTCTACGTCGTGCACGAGCCCGGCGCACTCGATCAGATCAACCGCGACACCGGCGAGCTTCAGACGCAGCTCTGGGCGAGCGTGCGCGATCCCGCGAAGGCGCAACCGAATCCGGTGATGGCGCTCGTGGTCTCCGGAATGAACGACGTCATCAACACCCAGGGCTACACGCAGGCTGCGTGGATCAACCGCATTCCCGTCGCCGCGTGGGCGCTGATGATCATCATCGCCATCTTCAGCAACCTGATGCAGGGCTACGGCGCGCACGGCCAGGTCGGCCGGCGCGTGCTGCTGCTCATCCTGCCTATCACCGTGACGCTGTCGCTCACGCTCATCGCCGATATCGACAGCCCGCGCGGCGGCCTCATTCGCGTCGCGCCGCTCAATCTGATGAGTCTTGCGCAGTCCATGCCTGCCAATCCCTGAACCCCGCTCCGCGGCGCCGCACGATCACACCCAAGCCCGTACCGCCATGAAAGTCATCCGCTCGAAAACCTTCACCGCCACCCGCCCCTGGGGGGCGCTCGATATCGCCAACCTGAACGGCACCACCGTGCGCCTGCACTGGACCGACCAGCCGTACAAATGGCACGTCAACGACGGCGAGGAAGTGTTCGCCGTGCTCGACGGCGTGGTCGACATGCATTACCGCGAAGATGGCGCGGAGCAGGTCGCGGTGCTCGAAGCCGGCGACGTGTTCTTCGCGGGCGTGGGCTGCGAGCACGTCGCGCATCCGCGCGGCGAGGCGCGCATTCTCGTGGTCGAGCGCGAAGGGAGCGTGTAGCAGCGTGCAAACCGCGTCTTGCGGCGAAAAGACGGCGTGCGCCATTTCCACTAAACTTGGCGGCCTGACTCCACTCCCGCCTCTCGATCAGGCCGCGGCGCGCCTTGCACGGCAAGCGCCGCGCCGTTGAAGGCCTTCAAGGACGCCGCATGAACGACCTTTTCGCATTTCCCATCACCCGCAAGTGGCCAGCGCTTCACCCCGATCGCATCCAGCTCTATTCGCTGCCCACGCCCAATGGCGTCAAGGTCTCGATCATGCTGGAGGAAAGCGGCCTGCCTTATGAGCCGCATCTGGTGCGCTTCGACGCGAACGACCAGATGTCGCCGGAATTCCTCTCGCTGAACCCCAACAACAAGATTCCCGCGATCCTCGATCCGAACGGCCCGGGCGGCGAGCCGCTCGCCCTGTTCGAATCGGGCGCGATCCTCATCTATCTCGCCGACAAGAGCGGCCGTTTTCTCGCCCGTGAAGGCGCGGCGCGCTACGAGACGATCCAGTGGGTCATGTTCCAGATGGGCGGCATCGGCCCGATGTTCGGCCAGGTGGGTTTCTTCCACAAGTTCGCGGGCAAGGAGTATGAGGACAAGCGTCCGCGCGACCGCTACGTCGCCGAGTCGCGGCGCCTGCTCGCCGTGCTGGACCAGCGCCTCGAGGGCCGCAAGTGGATCATGGGCGACGACTACACCATCGCCGACATCGCGACGTTTGGTTGGGTGCGCAACCTTGTTGGCTTCTACGAGGCGGGCGACCTCGTGGGTTATGCCGATTTCAGGAACGTCGCGCGCGTGCTCGGAGCATTCGTCGCGCGTCCGGCGGTCGAGCGCGGGCTCAACATTCCGCCGCGCGGCTAAGGCTCGCCCGCAGCGTCATTGCGGCGCCGCTTTCACGCGCGCCGCAACCGAGTCGGCCACTTCGGCCGCCGCGCGGTCCACGTTCTTGCGGTCATCGGCGCGCGCCAGCACGAATTTGGCCGCCGCCACGTAGGGATTGAGCGCGATGGCCGCGCCGGCGCCCGGCTTCGCGTGGCTCGACTGGCTGTCGATCACCCGATACAGCGGCTGCGGCGCCTGGGTGGTCAGGTTGTCCACGGCCACCGCCAGCTCGATCTGGCTCGCGCCCGAGCCGAAACCCACCACCGCGCGCCGCATGCTGTTGCCTTCGTCCACGCTCAGGAAGACGCCGCGCACCAGCCAGCCCTGCGCGGGTAGCGGCGTGCCGCCGGGCAGGCGGCGCGCGTCGAGGCCCTTCTCGCGCAGGTCGTTCACCAGCGCGTCGGCCATTTTCGTGACGACCTGATCGGCCTGCTGCTGCGGGTCGCGGTGGCGCAGTCGTGGCAGCAAGCCGCCCATGCGCTCGCGCGCATTCTCCACAGGATTCGAATCCTGCTTGACGTTGGCCGCGTCGAGTTCGAAGTCCGTCACGTAGACGAGCGGCGCAACCGGTTGTTGAGCCGCGGCGAGCGGCGCGAACGCGCACAGGCAGAGTGTCGCGACCAGCCTCCCGTTCCATTGCATCTTCATCGCAAGCTCCCGTACGTTCGTCAGCCAGCCATTCATGCCGTGGCCGCGCGTGCGGCACGGCCATCAACCGTCGATCAGCCCGAGCCGCGCCAGGTCGCTTGCGAGCGATTCGGTTTCGACGAAGTGGCACGCCTGCAACCCCGCGTCGAGCGCGCCCGTGACGTTCGCTTCGCTGTCGTCGATGAAGAGCGTTTCCTGGGGCCGTGCGCCGAGCTGGGCAACGCAGCCCAGGTAAGTCTGCGCGGCGGGCTTGACCGCGCCGAACGTCGCCGACGAATAGACCTGCGAACCGAAAAGCCGCGCGACGGGCGGATTCAGATAGTCGAGGTGATGCGTGACGAGCGAACAGTTGTTGGTCAGCACGGCGATGCGGCATCGTGCGGCCACACGTTGCGCCAGCGCGAGCGCCGCCTCGTTCGGCGTGATCGACGCGCGCCGCGCCGCGAGCCACACGTCGCGGCCTACCTCGCAGCCGAGCATTGCGCCCAGTGCGCGCAGATAAGCGTCGGGGTCGATCTCGCCCGCGTCGGCGCGCGCTTCGAGACCCGAGCCCCAGATCGCGTGACGCACCGCTGCAGGCGGCGCGCCGGTGGCGGCCGCGAGGCTCGCTACGCGCGCGTCGCGATCGTAGTGGGACAGCACGCCTTCCATGTCGAACAGGACTACGCCGATCGCCGCCATCTGCCGCTCCCGCCACGATATTTCGCACCGCGGTCCCGCCACATCCGCAGCCGATCATACCGCCGCCCGGCGCCAGGCGGCGCACGAATGGCACGCGTGAGGCGGGCTGATCGCGCCCCTAAAACCACCCATCGATTTTGGGTAAACTGGGACGCATGGACACCTGCCGTTATTGCGGAAAACTGCGCGACGAATGGGATTGCCACGGGCCAGCGTGCCGCCAGGCGATCGCGCAGGCGCTGCACCGCCAGCGCAAGGGGCTGCCGATGGTCGCGAACGTGATCCGCAACGAAATCCCCGCGGACGCCACCACCGGCCAGATCATCACCGTGCTTTCGCGCCAGCGCCAGCGTGCGCGGCGCGGCAACGAGGAACGCCGCGAGCGCAAGGCGCTCGATCTCCCCGAAGGCGAGTAAGCCACCCGCCGAACCCGGTCAGCGCCCGTTCTCGTCCTCGTTTGCGGGTGCGGCAATGCCGATGCGCGCGAACGTTTCCTCCAGATGATTCACGCACACGCGTACTTTCGCGGACTGCGCGAGGCGCGCCGGGTACACGGCCCAGACATTGGCCGGCTGCGTCACGCCGGGCAGCACGCGCTGCAGGCGCCCGCTCTCCAGCAACGGCGCGACATCCCACATCGAGCGCAGCACGATGCCGCGGCCCGCCAGCGCCCACTGCACGGCCACCTCGCCGTGGTTGGTCGAGAGCGGCCCCGCCACCTTCACCGAGACCGTTTCGCCATGCGTGTTCAGGCGCCAAACGCCGAACGGATGATCGCGCTCCTTGATCGCGAGGCACGCGTGTTCGGCGAGATCGGCGACCTCCTGTGGCGCGCCGCGCCGCGCGAGATACGCGGGCGCGGCGCAGAGCACGCGATAGTTCGTGGCGAGACGCCGCGCGATCAGATGGCCGGCGATCTCGTCGCCGATACGCACGTCGAGGTCGAAGCCCTCGCCCGCCACATCGACAAGCCGGTCGAACAGCTCGAGGCGCACGCTCAGCTGCGGATAGCGCTCGGAAAGCCCGGCGAGCGCGGGCGCGACGAAGTTGCGGCCAAAGCCGAAGCTGCTCGACACGCGCAGCGTGCCGCGCGGAATGCGCCGCGTGGTGGAGACCTCGTCCACGAGCCGCTCGACGTCGTCGAGGATCTTGCCCGCCGACGCATAGACGCGCTCGCCCGCCTCGGTCATCGCGACGCGCCGCGTCGAGCGATGCAACAGGCGCGTGCCGAGGCGCGCCTCGAGCACGCCCACGCGCTTGCTGACATAGGCCGGCGATGCCGCAAGCGCTTCGGCCGCCGCGGTGAAGCTCGCCTTGCGCGCGACCATGCAGAACACGCGCAAGTCGTCGAGCTCCGGCGACGCGATGGATTTTGGCGCTTTCGGTGCGTCCGGCATAGGCGTCACCGCGGCGTCACAGCGCGGCAGCTACCGCTTCGCCCAGCGCAGTGGTGTTCGCCGTGCCGCCCATGTCGGGCGTGCGCGGGCCTTCCACCAGCACCTTCTCGATGGCCTGCATGATCGCGTCGTGCGCGGCCTTGTATTGCGCGTCGCCGTTGCCGAGGAAGTCCAGCATCATCGCCCCCGACCAGATCATCGCGATGGGGTTGGCGATCTGCTTGCCGAAGATGTCGGGCGCGGAGCCGTGCACCGGCTCGAACAGCGACGGGAACTTGCGCTCCGGATTCAGGTTCGCCGACGCTGCCAGACCGATCGTGCCCGTGCAGGCGGGGCCGAGGTCCGAAAGAATGTCGCCGAAGAGGTTCGAGGCGACGACCACGTCGAAGCGGTCCGGTTGCAGCACGAAGCGCGCGCACAGAATGTCGATGTGCTGCTTGTCCCACTTCACGTCGGGATATGCCTCGCCCATCGCGGCCACGCGCTCGTCCCAGTACGGCATGCTGATCGAGATGCCGTTGGACTTCGTGGCCGCCGTGAGCTTCTTGCGGCCGCGCTGGTTCGCGAGCTCGAACGCGTACTTGAGAATGCGGTCGACGCCGTGGCGCGTGAACACCGACTCCTGCAGCACGAACTCGCGCTCGGTGCCTTCGAACATCCTGCCGCCCACCGAGCTGTACTCGCCCTCGGTGTTCTCTCGGACGACGAGAAAGTCGATGTCGCCGGGCTTGCGGTTGGCGAGCGGGCACGGCACGCCGGGCAGCAGACGCACCGGGCGCAGGTTCACGTACTGGTCGAACTCGCGGCGGAACTTCAGGAGCGAGCCCCACAGCGAAATGTGATCGGGCACCTTGTCGGGCCAGCCGACCGCGCCGAAATAGATCGCATCGAAGCCCTTGAGCGTGGCAAACCAGTCGTCGGGCATCATCTTGCCGTGCTGCAGGTAGTAGTCGCAGCTCGCCCAGTCGAAATGGGTGATTTCGAGCTTCAGGCCGAACTTCGCGGCCGCCGCCTCGACGACGCGCACGCCCTCGGGCATCACTTCCTGGCCGATACCGTCACCCGCAATCGCGGCGATCTTGAATGTCTTGCTCATGTCGCGTTCTCCGTTTCTGTGTTGATTCTGTGCTGATGCGCCAGCATGCCTGAAAACCCGCCAGCAACCAGCCCCGCAGGCGTGGATAGATTCAACACGAAACGTGAATAATCGCACGAGAGCGCGCTACGGTCCATGGACGCGCCCTGTTCAGCGCCCGGCGATTTCCTGCCGGTCGCCGTTCTCGCCTAAAATCCCGGTTGGCCCCACCGCGCCTTTCGCTGCAACGGCGCATATCCTGATCGACCGACCTATGTTCCCGCTTTCCGACACCCTTCCCTCCGACAAACCCGCCCTCTACGAATCGCTGGCCGCGCAGGCGCGCTCGCTGATCGAAGGTGAAAGCGACGTCATCGCGAACGCCGCGAACTTTGCTTCGCTCGTGTTTCATTCGCTCGAAGGCCTGAACTGGGCGGGCTTTTATTCGTTCGACGGCAAAGAGCTCGTGGTCGGCCCGTTCCAGGGCAAACCGGCGTGCGTGCGCATTCCGCTGGGCAAGGGCGTATGCGGCACGGCCGCGGCCACGCGGCAAACGCAGGTCGTGCCCGACGTGCACGCGTTCGCGGGTCACATTGCGTGCGATTCGGCTTCGCAGTCGGAAATCGTCGTGCCCCTCGTCACGCCGGACGGCGAGCTGATCGGCGTATGGGACGTGGACAGCCCGCATCTCGCGCGCTTCGACGAAGAGGACGCGAAAGGCATGGAATTGCTGTGCCGCACGTTCATCGAGTACGGCATGAAGCGTCGCTAGGCGTCATTACGCGTCGTTGGGCGCACGACGCCGCGTCTTTCCGAGTGGGCGTCCTGAATCGCTCGACGCGTACTCAGGATGCCGAATCGTCTGGCGCATTCGCCTTGACGAAGTCGACGAACGCGCGCAGGGGCGCCGGCAGGTGCCGCCGCCCAGGATAGTAGAGAAACGGCCCCGGAAACGACACGGCCCAGTCGTCGAGCAGGCGCACGAGCGCGCCGCTGCGGATATGCGGCAGCAACATCTCTTCAAACAGATAGACGATGCCGACGCCATCGAGCGCCATGTTGATCAGCAGGTCGAGCGCCGCGCCGGGGCGCACGACGAGCGGCGTGGGCGGGTCGAGGCGCAGCACTTCGTCGTCGCGCTCGAAATGCCAGAGCGGCAACGCGCCGCCCGCGAACTGCACGCGCAGGCAAGCGTGATCGAGCAGCTCGCGCGGGTGTTCAGGCCGCCCGCGCGCCGCGAGATACGCGGGTGAGGCGACCGTCGCGAAACGCTCCACGCGCGGCCCGATGGGAATCGCGATCATGTCCTGCTCCAGCCGCTCGTCGTAGCGGATCCCGGCGTCGCACCCGATCTGCAGCACGTCGACGAAGCCGTCCTCTACCACCACCTCGACGCGGATCTCGGGATACGCGCGATGAAACGGCGCGAGCACGCCCGGCAGGATGGTGCGCGCCGCGCTCGCGGGCACGTTGAGCTTGAGCGTGCCCGCCGGCTTTTCGCGGTAACCGTTGAGCACGTCGAGCGCCGCTTCCATCTCGCTGAAAAGCGGCGTGATCGATTCGAGCAGACGCTGCCCCGCCTCGGTCGGCGCGACGCTGCGCGTGGTGCGGTTCAACAGGCGCAGCCCGAGCTTCGCCTCCAGCCTGCGCACCGCGGCACTCAGGCTCGACGCCGAAACGCCGCCCACGCGCGCCGCATCGCGAAAGCCGCCCGCGCGCGCCACCGAAACGAAAGCGGCCAGATCGTTCATTTCCATCGGCATGGTTCACCCCACACTGTTCGATTTTCCGCACAGCCTGTTCTGATCAGATGGGATTATCGGACAATTCGAAGGCGCCCATACTGCGGACATTCGTCAACCGAGGAGTACGCAATGCCGAACCGCAAACCCGCAAGCACCTATGGACTGGCTGGCCGCCAGGTGAACCGCATGGGCTATGGCGCCATGCAACTGGCCGGCCCCGGCGTGTTCGGGCCCCCGAAGGACCGCGCGCAGGCCGTCGCGGTGCTGCGCGAGGCGCTGGAACTGGGCGTCGACCACATCGACACGAGCGACTTTTACGGCCCGCACGTGACGAACCAGATCATCCGCGAGGCGCTGCATCCGTATGCGCCGAACCTCACGATCGTCACCAAGGTGGGCGCCGTGCGCGACGACAAGGGCGCCTGGCTGCCGGCGCTGGAACCCGCCGACATCGAGCGCGCCGTGCACGACAACCTGCGCAACCTGGGCCTCGACGCGCTCGATGTGGTCAACCTGCGCATCATGGGCGACGTCCACAAACCGTCCGAAGGTCCCGTGGAAAAGCAGGTGGAAGCGCTCGCCCGGCTGCGCGAGCGCGGCCTCGTGCGCAACGTCGGCATGTCCAACGCGACCGCCGCGCAGATCGCGGCGGCGCAGCGCCTCGTGCCGATCGTGTGCGTGCAGAACCACTACAACCTCGTGCACCGCGACGACGACGCGCTGATCGACGCCCTCGCCGAGCAAGGCATCGCCTACGTGCCGTTCTTTCCGCTCGGCGGCTTTACGCCGATCCAGTCGTCGGCGCTTTCGGCGGTGGCCGCGCGCCTCGAAGTCACACCGATGGCGCTCGCACTGGCGTGGCTGCTGCGGCGCTCGCCCAACATCCTGCTGATTCCGGGCACGTCCACGCTTTCGCATCTGCGCGAGAACGTGGCGGCGGCGAAGCTCGACCTGAACGACGACGTGCTCGCCGAACTCGACGCCATCGGCAGCAGCGGCAACAGCGGCGGCCACGCCTGAGCGCGAGGCGAGGCGAGGCGCCGTCACGCCACTTCGGCCATCTCCAGCTTGTTGGCCAGCGCGTCGCGGATCAGCGCGACCGGCCGCACGAGGCGCCCCGGCAGCGCCCCGTGCACGAGCCACACGTTCAGACCCGAGCGGAAGTCGGTCGCATCGATGATCTGTAGCTGGTCGCGCAGCGGGCTGCGGGCGAGCGCCTGCGGCGCGGCGAGCCCGACGCCCATGCCGCGCGCGACCAGCGAAAGCTGCAGTTCCGAGCCGAAGGCCTCGACCGCGACGTTGAACGGCAGACCCGCCATGCCCATGGCGCGGCTCAGCGCCGAGCGCATCCCGCAACCGTCCTGGTTCAGCACCCACGGATGGTGCGCGAGCGCGGCGAGCGTGGTGGGCTCATCGGGCAAACCAAACGAGCGCGCCGCGACGACGAGGGTCGGCGTGTAGCCGAGCTGGGTCGCGACCACGCCCTCCGGCGGCATCACCGCGGCGGGCAGCAGGATCACGGCCGCATCGAGCCGCG